>DUTA01000098.1 GCA_012842325.1 Bacillota bacterium
ATGGAGCCGGTCAGCTTGCTGGTCAAGAAATGAACCTGTGCCGGCGGCACAGACGGTGTTCATGGCAAAATCGGTGACAATTCCATTGCGCAGGATGATAATTTTTGAGTCCTGGCCCCCTATTTCCAGGACAGTTTTTACCGCCGGTTCAACCTGGAGGGCGGCCACGGCATGGGCCGTAATTTCGTTTTTAATTACGTCGGCACCGACCAGAACCCCGGCCAGGCGGCGCCCGCTGCCGGTGACTCCGACACCGCAGATGGAATCGTCGGGCCAGTTCTCCGCCAACTTCTGCAGCCCTTCCTGCAAAATCCCGATGGGATTGCCCTGGGTCTTTAAGTAAAGGGCCTGCAGGACCTCTCCCCCTTGGTCGATAATCACCAGGTTGGTGCTTACCGAACCGATATCAATGCCCAAATATACTTTCACCTTAGCTTCACCCTTACAAAATTAGAAGTTGAGAAATGTCCCTGCGGGCAGTCACAGGCCTCCCCTGTTCCCTAGCACGCGGGATTAAGTAATTGCCAATTGTCAAAGCCCATGTAAGCCAGATTGGCCTTCTGTTTTTACCTCGGGCAAAGGCTGTTCATAGCCGCTCCTCCTTTGGCAACAGGTCAGCGAGGCCATGCGGTAGATTCAAGAAAAAAGGGGTTTATTAGCCTTTGGGATTGAAAAGGAGGGAGATAAAGAGCCCGACGACTACCGCCGCCACTACCCCAACACTGGCATTCTCCAGAACACCGCTGAAGATGCCCCAAAAGCCCTTGGCTTCTATTTCCTGGATCACCCCACTGGTGAGGGTGTGGCCAAAACCGGGGAGGGGAATGGTGGCCCCGGCGCCGCCCAATTCAACTATTTTCTCATAGATCCCCAAACCACTGAGGATGGCCCCGCTGCAGACAAACAACACCAAAACATGGGCCGGGGTCAAGGGAGTCAAATCCATCAACAATTGGCCAATGGCACAGATGGTACCGCCGACTAAAAAAGCCAGGACATAATCCATTTTAACCCATCTCCTCCGGATAATCCCTTTCCACCGCTACGGCATGGGCAATGGCGGGGATTGTCTCTCCCTGCTGGTAGGTGGTGGGGCTCATCAGGGCCCCCGTACTTACCAGGAGAAGCCGCCGGTATTTGCCCTCCTGCAGCAGGGGATAAAAATAGGAACAGAAGACGGCAGCGGAACAACCACAGCCGCTTCCCCCTGCCTGGGTATCGGCATCGGGTTTGTAGATTAAGATGCCGCAGTCGGTGTAGCGGTCGGTGACATCGTAACCTTCCTTTTTCAGGAGGTCCTCGGCCAGGTTCTTGCCAACGCTGGCCAGGTCGCCGGTGACAATCAGATCGTAATAGTCGGGCTTCCTGCCTGTATCCTGGAAATGCTGGATTATGGTGTGGACGGCGGCGGGGGCCATGGCAGAACCCATATCCATAGGATCATTGATTCCCATGTCAATAACCCGGCCTATGGTTGCCGCCGTCAGATAAGGACCGGGACCATCACTTTCCAGAATGACGACACCGGCGGCAGTTACCGTGCGCTGGGCCGTGGGCGGCTTCTGCACCCCCAGTTCCGTCGGATAGCGGAATTGCCTTTCGGCAGTCTGGTAGTGGCTGGAGGCACCGACCAGGACCCGCTGGGCAAAACCTCCGTCTACCGCCATTCCCCCCAGGGCCAAACCCTCGGTGAAGGTGGAACAGGCACCGAAGAGGCCATAAAAGGGGACAGGTATCTCGCGGGCGGCAAAGCTGGAGGCCGTGAGCTGATTTAACAGATCGCCGCTGAACATGAAATGAATCTGGTCGAAGGTGTAATTGGCCTTCTGCAAAACCCGCTGGACCGATTCCAGCAGCATTTTGCTTTCGGCCTTTTCCCAGGTGCTTTCCCCATAAAGGGAATCCTGGATGACCTGATCAAAATACTTGGCCAGGGGGCCCTCCCCTTCTTTTTTGCCAACGGTTGTGGCGGTGGCAACGATGGCAGGAGGTTGGGAAAAAATGATGGTGTTGCGCCCCACCCTTTTCTCGCCCAAACTGCACCCTCCTTACTTGTGAATTAACCAGTAGAAGAGGCCGACCAGCCAGGCGGTCGTCATCCCATAAACCAGGACCGGGCCGGCAATATTGAACATCCTGGCCCCTACGCCCATAACATAGCCTTCCCGCTTGAATTCCAGGGCGGGGGCAACGATGGAATTGGCAAAGCCGGTAATGGGAATAACCGAACCGGCCCCGGCAAATCTGCCGATGCGGTCATAAACCCCCAGGCCGGTTAGGAGGGCACCGAGAAGGATCATCACGGCAGCGGTGGGTCCCCCCGCCTCTTTGGCATTCATCCCCAGAGAAATAAAATAATTTAGGACAGCCTGGCCAAGGGTGCAAATCAGGCCGCCGACAAGGAAGGCAGCCAATACATTCCGGAGTAGCGGCGGCTTGGGTTTGCGGGCATTGGCCCAGCGTTTATACACCTCCTGTTCCCGGGTCAGCTTTCCCATCCTCAGC
Source organism: Bacillota bacterium (assembly GCA_012842325.1). GTDB lineage: Bacteria > Bacillota > DTU030 > DTU030 > DTU030 > DTU030. Next base: position 2,506 of record DUTA01000098.1, read on the forward strand.
ACCTCCTACACCAGTAAGTTTTCCTGCCAGCAACCATTTTATACCGCGAGGAAAGGGCACCCACCGGTGCCCTTTCCCGCCAGAGCATTAAATAATTACCAGTCCCCCCGGGGAGAGCCTTCCCCAGAAAACGGGGTTCCTGGTAATATTGCAAGGTAACAGTCCCGGGGTTGTCGCTTATAGACCGGGATTGGCCGCGCACCGGTTCTCCACCGGGAAGGCGAGCTTGACATTGGCCTTATACTCGACAATCTGCCCATCTTTCACATTGGCTGTCAAATTGTAGATTTCGACCCCCGTTATCCCCCTGATGGTCTGGGAGGCTTCCCGCACGGCATTCTGGACGGCATCGGTCCAATTCTTCTGGGATTCACCGACTACTTCAATAACCTTAACAACGGTCAATTGGCAGACCTCCTTACTTAGTATTGTTTAGTGGGACTGGTTCCCCTTACTTCCTTCCCCCACCTCCTTCCTGTACGCTCCCGCAACGCCCCCCTTGCCAGACCAACTGCTCCGGTGGTGGTTCCGGGCGATCCTGCCAGAGCTGGATCAGGTACCAGCCCAGCAGGGCAATGGCGCAGAGGAGGAGAAGGGTCAGCAAAAAGCCCTTCATTCCCTGTTCTCCCTTCCAGGTTCTAGGCTTTAGTATGCCTCGCTGAACATTATTCATACAAAAAAACCAGGGTCAGGTGGCCCCGGCATTGCTCTCTAAGAGTTTCTTCATTTTCTTCAAGATTTGTTTTTCCAGGCGGGAGATCTGCACCTGGGACAGGCCGAGGAGGCGGGCAATCTCCGTCTGGGTTTTATCCTGGAAAAAGCGCAGGAGAATCAGTTTCCGCTCCCGCTCCGGCAATTTCTCTAAAACCTGTTTCAGCATCACTTTGTTGAGCCAATCGGCCTCTTCCTCCAGCGCAGCAATCTGATCCGACAGGAGAATGGGATCGCCCTCGTCCTGGTAGAGGGGATCCGACAGGGAGGTCACAGGTTGAATAGCTTCCAGAGCCGTTGCCACCTCTTCCAGCTCCAGGCCCGTCTCCGCCGCCAACTCCTGGAGGGTCGGGCCCCGGCCCAACCTGTGGGTCAATTTTTCCACCGCCCTCTTGAGCATAAACCCCTTTTCCTTCAGGGACCGGCTGACCCGGATGGGATTGTCATCCCGGAGGAAGCGCCTTATTTCACCGATAATCATGGGTACAGCATAGGTAGAAAACTTGACGCCATAACTGGCGTCAAAATTGTCAATGGCCTTTACCAGCCCGATACAGCCCACCTGGAACAGGTCCTCCGGGTCGTAACCCCAGGGGGCAAAGCGCTGTACCACGGTCCGGACAAGTTTGAGGTTGCTTTCAATCAGGCGCTGGCGTGCTTCCTCGTCCCCTTTTTGCACCTTTTCCAGCAGGACCTTTACCTCTGCCTCCGGTAAAGGGGAAGGCTCATCCCAGTTGAGGTTAACCATATACCTGACCATGAAACCCTCCCCCTCAGTCAGGCTTTCTTTGCAGGCGTTTGCGCATGGTAACCCGGGTGCCGGGTTGTGACTGTCGGTTTTCCCCTGTTCCTTGCCGCTCCATGCCCAGTCTCCGCCGGAGGAAGGCCAAAAAGCCGGAGGGTTTTACCCGTTCCTTTTCCCCGGGCAGCGAGGCACTGATCCGCACCTCATCCATGCACTGTTCCATCAGGCTAAAACCGATGCCGATCCGCTCCTCCGGTTGGGATGTCTGGCCGAACTTCCTGGCTGCCTCCAGATCGGGAATACCCACACCGAAATCCTCAACGACGATCTCCACTTCCTCCTCCGACAGCAGGCGGGCTGTAATCCGGATAATTCCATTGGGGTCCCCCTTGTAGCCGTGCACAACGGCATTGGTAATGGCCTCTGAGACGGCGGTGGAAATGTCCTCCACTTCCGACAATATGGGGTCCAGCTGGCTGACAAAGGCGGCGACCACCGCCCGGCCAAAGGAGATATTGGCGGTTTGGGACTTAAACTCCAATTTCATCTCATTCAATGGGGCCATTTTCTCTTCCCTCCTTCCCCGGCCGGTAGGCCTCTGCTTTGGAAGCGCATATTTCCATAATTCCGTCCACACCCGCCAGGGCAAGGACCCTGCGCACCTGGGCCCGGGGCGCAACCAGGATTACCCTGCCGCCCTTTTCCCGCAAAGACCGATAGCGGCCCAGGATGAAACCCAGTCCGGAGCTATCCATAAAGGGAACCCGGGAGAGGTCCATCAGGAGGGTCCTGGTCCCGGTATTCTCAAGGGCAGCATCGACCTGTGCCCTGATCCCATTAACAGTGTGCAGATCCAGATCGCCTTCCAATACGGCAACCAGGCAATTTTTTTCTGCCTTAAATTTTACCCCACGGCAGGCACCACCTCTTTTACAATTATTTCCTTTTACTTTCTCCCTCCGGAGGGAAAACTCCTGCCCTGGGGCAAAGAGCAGGAACAGGTTTTTTCGGTGCAGAAAAAAAAGCCCCCGAGGGGCAGGGTATTGGAGAGGTGAAGATTCTTTAGGGGCGGAAACTAAACCATTCTTTCAGCAGCCGCCAGGAAGACAGGAAGGGGTTTCCCCTGACCAGCTCCCTCCCTGTTACTAAAGGTACCGTGGCAATCATTTGGTCTTCCCGCCAGACCTGAAGCTCGCCGCACCGGGTACCGGCGGCAAGGGGGGCCACTACCTTCTTTTGGGTTAGTTCCACTTTTGTGCTGAATTCCCTCTCCCCCCTGGGGAGGGTAAGGTACATGTCGGTGGCGGCTACCAACTCCACTACTTCTTCTCGCCCCCGGAAAACTGGCAAAAGGTCAATAATTTGTCCCCGGGAGACTATCTTTTCCGACCAGTAGTTGTTAAAACCGTACTGGAGCAGTTTAATGGTCTCCGAGAAGTGGGAGTTGGCGACGGGACAGCCCATCACCACACTGATCAACCGCATCCCATCCTGCTCGGCGGTGGCGGCCAGGCAGTAGCCTGCTTCTTCTGTCCAGCCGGTTTTTAAGCCATCGACCCCCTCATACCAGACCAAAAGTTTGTTGGTATTCCAGAGGTCCAGGCGCCGCGGTTCGGGGCGAAAGCCAGGATACTCGTAGATGGAAGTGAGGCGCAGTAGATCCGGATACTTGATGGCCTCTCTGCTCAGGAGGGCAGTATCATAGGCACTCATGTAGTGGCCTTCTGCCGAGAGCCCATGGGAATTCTGGTAGCGGGTATTCTTCATCCCCAATTCCTGGGCCTTCTGATTCATCAATTGCACAAAGGCTTCCTCGCTCCCCGCTATGTGTTCCGCCACGGCAATACAGGCATCATTGGCGGAAGCGACGGCTATAGCGATTAAGAGCTCCTCCAGGGACCACTCTTCCCCCGGTTCCAGCCAAACCCAGGTGCCCGGATCGTGACCCAATTTGTTGACACTCTCCGTCACCAGGACCCGATCCCCCAGGCTGGCTTTCCCGGCGGATATGGCCTCAAAGGCCAGCACCAGGGTCATTATCTTGGTCATGCTGGCGGGTGCCCTGGGCACATGGGCTTCCTTTGCAAACAGAACGGCGCCGGAATGGCCATCGAGCAGGATGGCACTTTGGGCGGTGGTTTCTATTTCCTGGCAGTATGCCGGCAGAGTCAGGAAACAGAGCAGGGTCAGGACAGTAAAGACGATGATTCCCTTTTTTTGCAAGCCGGGCAAGATCTTTCCCCCCTTCCTTTCAAAACTATCTTTACCACCTTTTTATGAAGGGGGGAATAGATTTATGACCCGGAAGAAGCTTACTCAACCTTGGCCGCCAGCAGGGTGTGAAAACCCTCGCCGGGACCTGGCCAGTGAATGTTAAAGAGGGCCGCTATGGTGGCCGCCACATCGGCAAAGGTTTTCCGGTCTCCCAGATGAAGGCCGGCGGGGATTCCCCGGCCCCAAACCAGCAAGGGCACATATTCCCGGGAGTGATCGGTGCTGCTGGTGGTCGGGTCGCAGCCGTGATCGGCGGTGATGATGAGGAGATCCCCCGCCTCCATTGCCTCCCACAACTCCGGCAGCCACCGGTCAAATTCCTCCAGGGCCCGGGCATAGCCGGCCGGGTCATTCCGGTGCCCGAAGAGGGTATCGAAATCAACCAGGTTGACAAAGATTAATCCTTCCCCTGCCCTTTCCAGGGCCGCCAGGGTTTTCTGCATCCCATCCAGGTTGCCGGTGGTATGCACGGTCCTGCTGAGGCCGCGGCCGGCAAAAATATCGCCTATTTTGCCGATCCCGATTACCTCCCTGCCAGAGGCCAGCAGGCGGTCCAGGATTGTGTCCCGGGGCGGCGCCAGGGAAAAATCCCGGCGGTTGGCCGTCCGCTTAAATGAGCCCCTGGTGCCGGTAAAGGGGCGGGCAATAACCCGGCCGACGCCGTATTTCCCCTGGAGGATTTCCCGGGCTTTGCGGCAGAGGTCATAGAGTTCCGGCAGCGGGATCACTTCTTCATGGGCGGCGATCTGAAACACGCTGTCGGCGGAGGTATATACAATGGGATAACCCGTCTCCATGTGTTCGGGCCCCAGCTCCTCAATTATTTCCGTTCCCGAAGCAACTTTGTTGCCCAGAACTTTCCGGCCGAAGGCCCTTTCCACCGCCTCGATGACCTCAGGGGGAAAGCCCTCGGGAAAAAGGGGAAAGGGTTCCTGGAGAATCACCCCGGCAATTTCCCAGTGTCCCGAAGTGGTGTCTTTGCCTGCCGCCGCCGGCTGCATCCGGCCCCAGTTGCCCCTGGGCCGGGTAACGGGGGGAACGCCCTGGATAGAGGCGGTATTTCCCAGGCCCAGGAGGGCCAAATGGGGCAAGTGCAGGCCGCCAAGGGCGGCGGCAAGATTGCCCAGGGTGTTGCTGCCCCCGTCGCCGTATTTGTCTGCATCGGGCGCTGCCCCAATACCGACGCTGTCCAGCACGATGAGAATAACCCTATTTATTGCCTCCAATTCCCTCACCTTCCCTTTCCCTGGTCTAACAGCAGGTTCAAGCCCGGGGATGACATTGGTTATAAACCTCCCGCAAACGTTTATTGCTTACATGGGTATAGATTTGGGTCGTTGCAATGCTGACGTGGCCCAGTAACTCCTGGACAACCCTCAGATCGGCACCATGATCCAGCAGGTGGGTGGCAAAGGAATGCCGCAGGGTGTGGGGACTGATGCTTTTTTCCAAGGCTGCCTGCCGGGCATATTTTTTTAGCATTTGCCAGACGGCCTGGCGGGTAATCCTTTTGCCCCGCTGGTTAAGAAAAAAGGCCTCCTCCCCGGCAGGGGAATTAAGCAATTGGGGCCTGCCTGAGCGCAGGTAACTGCGGGCCGCCTGGATTGCCTTCCGGCCCAGGGGAACAATCCGTTCCTTGTCCCCCTTCCCGCGACAGCGGACATAGCCCAGCTCCAAATTAATGTCTTTCCTATCCA
>DUTA01000099.1 GCA_012842325.1 Bacillota bacterium
GCCCGCCGCGGCCGCCTGCACCAGGCCGGTGGCAAATTCCCTATCGGTCTCCCAGTTGGGAGAGAAGCTCTGGGCGTCATTGCGCTGGATAATAAAAAGGGCAACGGCCCGGTATCCCTCCTGCCGCGCCCGGGCCAGTTCGGCCAGGTGCCTGGCGCCCCGGCTGGTGGGGGCATCGGGGAAAAGGGCCTTCCCCTCCCGCACCAGGGTCACCGATTTCACTTCCAGAAAACAGGTTTCCCCGCCATTTTGAATGCGAAAATCCATCCGGCTGGAGCCGAAATTCACCTCCCGCTCCACCTCCACCCTTCCCGGGAAAAAGGGAAAAGCTCCCTCCTGCAGAGACCGGTACACCAGCTGGTTGGGCAGGCGGGCATCTACGGAAACCAGGACTCCATCTTTTTGGGCAAGGATCAAATCATAGGGGGTTTTGCGCTTGCCTCCCTCCCTGGCCAGGACAAAGACCCCGGCCCCCGGATACAGGAGTTCCGCCATCCGGCCGGAGCTGGGGACATGGGCCAGGACCTCCCGGCCCTCCACCAGGACCCGGGCCACAAACCGGTTTATCCTCCGGACAAAGCAGCCGGCCCGGGGGGTTCCGCCATATTTTATCTGCACGACAACCTTCCTTTCTTCCCTTCCTTACAGACCCTGGATAGTAATTACCTGGGGGAGTTGGGTATAATTGCCATTCAGTCAAGGAGGATAAGACCCGTCCAGACAACCTCCCGGCCCAGGGGAAAGGGAGCGATACCCAGGCCTGCTTTGGCCGCAGTGGCGGCCACATTTACGCCCATGGCCTCCATGGAGGGGCGGGCCCGGAAGGGATGGCGGCAGGGTTCCCTGCTTCCCTGACCCACACACTCCTCACAGAGGCGGCAGCTCCCGCCGATGAAGCCGGCAGCCAGCAAAAAGCCCATGCCCTGGAGCCGGCGTTCCAGGCTGTTGACCACTCGATGGAGTTTGTCGGCATAACTGTAAACCAGATCTTTTTCCGGCCCTTCCCCCTTTTCCGAAGTCGCCCCCAGGACCTGAAGGAGCAGGGCCCACTGGTAAAGCCTGGCAATGCGCCGGAATTCTTCGACGCCGGGCAGGTTGGGGGGACACATCAGATTCCGGCCATAATTGGGACACAGGGGAACCAGGCACTTCAGCCGCACCCGCTCATCAATTACAATGTCCCGGGCCGGCAGCACCCGGGCCCGGTCGGCGCCCTCCTGCCGGGCCGCCTCCTCCACTTGCCGCAAGCTAAAGCTGTTGACCATTCCTCTGCCCCCTTTGCCAAGTTTTCTAAATAACCTGCACCCAAAAATCGGCTACCTGGACATCGGGCTGCCGTTCCAGGAATTTGATAACCGCCTGGAGGCTCCGGTGGGCATGACCGCTGTCGTTGCTCACCCAGGCCAGCCCCAGGGTGGCCTGCCGCCACCGGTCCAGATTCCCCACCTCGGCTACGGAAACGTTGAAGCGGGCCCGGGTCCGCTCCAGCAAACCTTTAATCACCCGCCTTTTGTCCTTTAGGGAATTGACGCCCGGAACATACAGCTCTACCGTAGCCGTCCCTATAACCACCTGCCCTTCACCTCGCCAACGGTATATTTCCCCCTCAGGCCAGGTAGAGGAGGGCCACCAGCCCGCCCACTCCCGAAGCCAGGAGATTGACCAGATCATTGTTGAGCCAGCGGTATCCCCGCAGATACTCGGTTTCCCGCCCGCAGTGTTCCCTTTTCTCCGTCTCGGTACCACAGACGGGGCAACGGAAAATGACCTGGCAGGACGCTCCCAGGAGGCTGTCGGTAAAACAACCGGCCAGCCCCCCCACCAGGGCCGCCATCAGGGTCCTGCCCATGGGAAGGTAAGTGGCCCCGGAAAGCCGGAGCCCTATATGGGCCACCAGGCCCACCAGGAGAGCCCCCAGGACGGCAGCACCGGTACCGAGGAGGGAAACCCCGCCGCTGGTTCCCGGCGGCACTTCCTGCCAGGACAGCACCGAGCGGGGCTTTTCTTTGCTCAGGACACCGATCTCGGTGGCCCAGGTGTCGGCGCTGACAGTGGCCATTACCCCCAGAAACATGGCAAAGGCCGCCCCCGGGGAAAGGACGGTGCGGGACAGGACCGCCAGGAGGCTGCCCAGGCCTCCGTTGGCCAGAGCCTGGCCAAAATCCCGCCGCCCGGTCTTGGCAAAATTGGCCTCCACCTCGCCCTTCCGTTCCTTTTTATAGTGGGAGAGGGCACTGCCGGAAATAAAAAAAGCCATCAGCATACAGTACCAGAGGAGGCCACCAAAACCCATGATCAGGGTGCCCACCAGGACTGCACCCCAGAAGCCGCTTTCCGACAGGGAGCCCTTGCGGTAAGCAACTCCTGCCACCAGGGCACTGGTCCCCAGCCCCCAGAAAAGCATGTGCATAGCATCTTCCCCTTTCACCGAAAACAGTTACAGAATAAAGGCAGCACCAGAGGTAAGGAGGGGCACCAGGATGTTATCAAGGCCGGCCCCGGAAAGGGCTTCCACCCCGGCGGCCACCCCGGCCAGCAGAATGGCCTGCAGGACGGCAGTGGCAAAAGGGAGGGGAGAAAAGGCATTTAAAAACAGGGCGATGGCCAGGAAAGAAAAGAAGAACATGGCCAGGGATCCCTCAATGCTTTTCCTGTTCCCAAAAACACTGTAAACCCGCCGCCCCCAATTCTGGCCCACAATGGCGGCAAATCCGTCTCCCCAGGTCATGGCCATAATACCTACTCCCCCCAGGTAGGGAGCCGTATCCCAGGTCAACCACACCAGAATGCTCAAGGAAATGGGAAAATACACGGTGCCCAAATTGCCCCTTTCCGGCAACTCCATGGCTTTAAAGATCTTCCACCGGTAGGAAGCATAGTTGAGAACAATAAAGGTAAGAGGGGGAATAAGGGCAAAAACCTTGTTGGTGAAAAAAAGAAGTGCCAGGATGTACCAGTTACCCACCCCAATGTGGACAAATTTCCTGGTAAACTCCGGGGAAAGCCGCCAGACCTTCCGGATTCCTTCCCCCAGGAGCAGGATGCCGAAAACAAAACCATAGGAGGCCAGGAGCCCCAGTACATTACTGTCCATACCATCACTCTCCCTTTTTCCCATTACCCGAATACCTTTCTACCACCACAAAAAAAAATCCTCCTTCTCCCGGAGAGCTTGGAGGATCTTTTACCCAGGACAACCGCAATCCTCTAAGCAGTTCCCGCCAGGGCCAGGCGGATTTCCCCCTGCACCTGGCTATCCCCTTCCCCCGTTAGGGCCCTTTCCAGTGCCCTCCGGGCCCGTTTATCCTCCAGCCGCCCCAGGGCCCAGGCGGCATGCCCCCTGATCACAGGCCGGGGATCCTGGAGGCAGTCTGCCAGCACCGGATATAGATCGGAAACCCCGAGATTCCCCGCGGCCACCAGGGCGTTGCGCTGGAGGACCGTCCGCCCCCGCCAGCCGGCGGCACTGGCACCGAAAACTCCCATAAACTCCCGGTTGTTCATGGCCAGGAGCTCGGCCAGCCGGGGCCGGTGTTCCTGCCCCCGGGGGAAAAAGGCCGGCTCGGCCGTCGCGGGAGCATGGTCATTGCGGGGGCACACCTTCTGGCAGGTATCGCAGCCGTAGAGGCGCAGGCCCAGGGCTGGCCGCAGCTCCCGGGGAAAGTAACCCTTCCCCTGGGTGAGGCAGGAAAGGCAGCGGCCGGGGTCCAGTACCCCGGGAGCCACCAGGGCGCCGGTGGGGCAGGCCCGCAGGCAGAGGTCGCAGGCCCCGCAGTCCTCCTGCTGGGGCGGAGTGGGAGGAAGATCGACAGTGGTTAATATCTCCCCCAGGACCACCCAGGAGCCCAGGCAGGTCAGCAGCAGGGTATTCTTGCCAAACCAGCCCAGGCCGGCCCGCCTGGCCACCTCCTTGTCCAGCAGGGGGCCGGTGTCAACAAAGGAAAGATTTCGGGAACCGGGTACCTCCCGCCGCAAAAAGTCCTGGAGCAGGGCGAGTTTTTCTCCGACTACCCGGTGGTAATCTTCGCCCCAGGCGATCCGGGCCAGCTTCCCCCGGTGCCCCGCTGACGGGGGAAGCTGGCCCTGGTAGTAGAGTAAACCCACAGCAATTATGCTCCTGGCCCCGGGGAGACTGAGGGCAGGGTCACAGGCCCGGTCCAGGTCCCGGGGGGCAAAGGGGGCAGACAGGCCCCGCCGGCCCCGGTCCGCCAAAACCTGCCGCGCAGCGGGAAAAGGTTCGGCGCTGGTGACCCCGATGAGGTCAATACCTATCTCCCGGGCATAACAAAAAAGGTCCTCTACCAGCCTCATGCCCCTTCTCCTCCTGTCGGGCAGTATTCCTGCAAGGAACATTCCCCACAGCGGGGCCTCTGGGCCCGGCAGACCCGGCGGCCGTGCCAGATGAGCCACAGGTGGGCCTGGGACCATTGGGAACGGGGGATAACCTGCTGCAGTTCCCGCTCCGTGGCCAGGGGGGTCTTGCCCCGGGCCAGTCCCAGCCGGTGGCTGACCCGGAAAACATGGGTATCGACGGCCAGGGCAGGCTGCCCGAAGGCCTGGCTGAGGATGACGTTGGCCGATTTTCGCCCCACTCCCGGCAGGGACATCAGTTCCTCCCGGGTGGAGGGCACCTGCCCCCCGTATTTTTCCACCAAAATTGCGCAGGCCTCCTTGATATTCTTGGCCTTGTTCCGGAAGAGGCCGCACTCCCGGATCTCCTCTTCCAATTGAGGCTGCTCCAGGGCGGCGAAATCCTCCGGGGTCCTGTATTTGGCAAACAGCCGGGCCGTCACCTGGTTTACCCGCACGTCGGTACACTGGGCCGAGAGAATCACGGCAATGAGGAGCTGGAAGGGGTTTGTAAAGGACAGTCCCGGTTTCAGGTGCCCGTATTCCTTTTCCAGGATGGCAAGGATAGTTCTTGTTCTCTGGTCCATCCAATTCACTCCAGTCCATCTATATCCCTGGTTTCTGCAGCAAACTTTCCACTATATATTATAATAAATGGCCCAACCGAAAGGCCAGGCCATTTATTGGTGGAGTAAGCTCCTTGCTTCTTGATAAAAAAACCCTTTTCTACTTGCAGCAGCAATGGTCATCATCCCAGATGATGGCAAAGGCCCGGGTAAAGCCGCCGTCAGCCTTGTCGATCAGCACCGGCGGGGCTGCGAAAAATACCCGCGGCACATCGATGGCCGTGAGGTTGGCCAGGTTTTCTATTATGATAATATTGTTTTCCATGAGGATGTGATGGACGGGGGAGGTGGTGCTGTCCACCCGGTCGGGAGAAATAAAATCCATCCCCACTGCCTTTACCTTCAGCTCCGCCAGTTTGGCTGCCAGCTCTTCCGACAGATAGGGCGCATCCTCCACATAGGCCGGATCCTCCCAGTACTTGCAGTAGCCGGTCCGGATCAGGACAATATCCCCTTCCTTGATGTCGTGCCCTTCCAGGACTTCAGCCCCGATCTCTTTGTTCTCAGCGACACAGGCATCGACGATTACAGCTTCGCCAATAAAGGTATCGATGGGGAATGCTTCCATGGTGGGGGCACCGGGTACACAGTGGGCCGGGGCATCACAGTGGGTGCCCGTATGGACGATGGCATGGAAATCCGTTATCCGAAAGCCACCATCCTCGATCTGGGCAATCTGCTTCACCTCAAGATCCGGCGTGCCCGGAAACTGGGCCATTCCCCTTTTGTATGGTTGGGACAGGTCGATGATTCTCATACTTCATCCCCCCTGGATAGTTATTAGTTCCATAATTCACCCACTGCCGAAAAATTCCTTCTTTTATGGCAGACATTCATCAAGGATACCCGATCTGTTGGCCAGCAGACTCTCAGAAGCCAGATCCCGCTCCAGATTCTTCATGGCGAAATAAAAGAATATACCTGTCAACAGAACAGCGAAGAAATCAGCAAAGGGGGCAGCATAGAGGAGCCCCGTCAGGCCCCAGAAGCGGGGGAAAATGAGGAGGGCCGGGATAAGAAAGATCACCTGCCTGGTCAGGGTTAAAAACATGGCCATCAGGGCCCGGCCAATGCATTGAAAATAACTGGAGGCAATAATCTGGAAGCCAACGATGGGCAGGCAGAGGGTCCAGGTCAGGAGGGCAAAGCTGGTAAACTCCACCAGCTCCGGAGTATTGTTGAAGAGACGGACCAGCTGTTCCGGGAACAACCGGATCACAGCATAACCGGCAATCACAATGGCAGTGGCCGCTATGCTGGCCAGCTTGACGGCTGTTTTTACCCTCTCGGGCTTCCTTGCCCCATAATTATAGCCGATAATGGGCTGTACCCCCTGCCTGATCCCGATCACGGGCATCAGCATTATGGTCATGAGACTGTTGATAATCCCCATTCCCGACACGGCCAGATCGCCGCCGTAGATTAGAAGACTTTTGTTTAAAATCACATTCAAGAGGCTGTTGGCAAGCTGGAGGGAAAAGCCCGGGATTCCCAGGGAAGTAATGCCCACTACCGCAGGCAGTTTAAGCTTCAAGTACTTCAGACGCAGTTTATTGGTACTTCTCGGACCAAGAAAGTAACCAACCACCCAGATAGCGGCAACACACTGGGCCATGATGGTGGCCAGGGCGGCACCGGCCATGCCCATTCCAAAGACAATGATAAAGAGGGCATCCAGAACAGTGTTCAGACCCGCCGCCAGAAACATTGTATACATGGCTATCTTGGGATTCCCATCGGCCCGGACAAAATTATTCATCCCCATGCCGACTACCTGAAAAACCGCCCCATAGAAAATTATTTCCATGTACTCCCGGGAATAGGGCAGAACTGCTTCACTGGCCCCAAAGGCTGTCAGCAGGGTGCTCAAAAAGATTTGTCCCAAAATCATAAAAAGGATCCCGGCCAAAATCAAGAGGACAAAGGAATTGCCCAGGATCTCTTCCGCTTCGGCCGTCTTTCCCTCCCCCAGTCTTATGGAAAAGAGGGTGGCCCCACCTACCCCAAAGAGAAGGCCCATGGCCATCAGGATAATCATGATGGGAAAACCGATGGTTATCCCGGCTATCCCATTGGGTCCAACATTGTTGCCAATAAAAATCCTATCAACGATATTATATAATGAATTCACCACCATGCCCACTATGGCCGGTAGTGAAAACCTGAATAGGAGCTTTGCTATCCTTTCTGTTCCCAACTGGGTTACTTCATTCATATAAAACCCCTCCCGTAGATGAATGCCCCTGCAAGATTAACAACCCTTTCTCGGCAGCGCTGCACCGTCCTGTTGTTATCAGCTATCCCATTATAATTGGCGTAAACCTGGAAGTCAACAAACAGTAAATAAGTAAATTTTATAAAACAACGGTCAACACAAAACAGTTTCTGTAAATATTGCCCCCGGCGGAAGGATAATCGGGCAAATAGGCGTATATATAAGCCAAGGGCTACGGGTCTCCATTGCAGTTTCCCCTCTTTTTTTTTGGGGGGTTTCTTTACCCTTTTAATTGACAAGCCTCCTGGCTAATGCTATCTTTGAAAAAAACAATTTCTTGCATGAATATCCCCGCCGACTAGTATCTATTATTTAGAAATACAAAGATCTGCCCTGCGCCGGGGAGGTGGTAGAAGCACTCTGAACCGCTGTAATCAACACATTTAAGGAGGGAAAGCAAGTGGAACAAGGACAACTAAAGAGCAGCTGGGAGTCCTACAAATTCCCCATCATCCTTTTAGGTGCCATTGTAATCGGTTGTATTCTCGGTTTGATTCTGGGCGAAGATGCCGATGTCCTAAAACCCCTCGGCGATATTTTCATCAACTTAATGTTTACCATTGTGGTCCCCCTGGTATTTCTCACCATCAGCAGCGCCGTCGCCAGCATGGCCAGCCTGCACAGGTTGGGTAAAATTATGGGAGCCCTGCTCGCCGTATTTATTGTTACAGGGCTGATAGCATCGGTTCTCATGATCTTCGTAGTCAATGTCTTCCCACCCGCCCAGGGCGTACATCTGGACTTACCCGAAGCCGAAGAGCTGCAACCCCTGAGTACGGCCGAGCAGATCGTGGCCGCGGTAACAGTGACCGACTTCCCCAACCTCATCTCCAGAAGGAACATGATGCCACTGATTATCTTCTCCATCTTCTTTGGTATCACCGTAATTATGCTGGGGGAAAAAGGGAAGCCCATTGTCGACCTCCTCAATGTGCTGTCGGAAGCGATGGTTAAAATGATCTCCCTGATCATGTACTATGCCCCCATAGGTCTGGGCGCCTACTTCGCTTCCCTGGTCGGTTCCTTCGGTCCCCAACTCATCGGCTCCTACGGCCGGGCGATGTTGATCTACTATCCCATCTGTGTCCTGTACTTCTTCATCGCCTTTGCCATCTATGCTTACTATGCCGCCGGAAAAAAAGGCGTGGCGAGCTTTTTTAGAAACATTATTCCTCCGGCCTTAACCTCCCTGGCCACCCAGAGCAGCATCGCCACCTTGCCCGTGAACCTGGCCGCCGCCGAAAGAATTGGCATTCCCAAGGACATCCGGGAGATTGTCCTTCCCCTTGGGGCAACGGCCCACATGGACGGCTCCTGCCTCAGTGCCATATTAAAGATTTCCTTCCTGTTCGGCATCTTTGGCATACCCTTTACCGGAATTGGGACCTTTGTCACTGCCACCGTCATCTCTGTCCTCAGCGGCGTAGTCATGTCCGGCGTACCCGGAGGCGGTTTAATCGGGGAAATGCTCATAGTCAGCATGTACGGCTTCCCCCCCGAAGCCTTCCCCATCATTGCCACCATCGGCTATCTGGTTGACCCGCCGGCCACCCTCATAAATGCTACCGGTGACACCGTGGCCGCCATGATGGTAACAAAAATCGTGGAAGGCAAGAATTGGATGGATAAAGCCCGGGGCTAATCTTTAATAACAAAACCAAAAAAAATGCGGTTCCGAGCAATTATGCTGAACCGCATTTTTTCTTGCCATAAAGGATCTCCCAGAAGTGAAGCACCACCCCTTACCGCATTGCCCCAACCATACCCTTCAGGCGGTCAGAATATTAGTTTTATTATTCCTCGGTTATACTAGAATTGATTCATTGGCTAACCCAAGGAGGGACGCTATGACAACCGGTACCAGAAGAGCCAATCGATTGATAAAGGAGAAGTCTCCCTATCTTCTCCAGCACGCCTACAACCCTGTAGACTGGTACCCCTGGGGCCCAGAGGCCTTTGCCAGGGCCAAAGGGGAAGATAAACCCATTTTCCTCTCCATCGGCTATTCCACCTGCCACTGGTGCCATGTGATGGAAAGGGAATCCTTTGCAAATGAGGAAGTTGCGGAATTACTGAACAAGTTTTTTGTGTCCATCAAGGTGGACCGGGAGGAGCGGCCGGATATCGACCAGATCTATATGCAGGCCTGCCAGCTCTTAACGGGTCAGGGGGGCTGGCCCCTGACCATATTTATGACCCCGGAGAAAAAACCCTTTTTCGCCGGCACCTATTTCCCCAGAGAGAGCAGGTTCGGCCGGCCGGGACTGCTGGACATCCTGGCCACCATCCATGAGCAGTGGATGACCAACCGGGAAGAACTGGTCCGGGCCGGTGAACAATTGACCAGGGCCCTCCAGGCTCAGGTTGCAGACAGGGACCGGGGCGACCTGGATGAGGACACTTTGCACAGAGCCTATCAAATCCTCCGGGAAAACTATGATGAAACCTACGGCGGCTTTGGCCCGCCCCCCAAGTTTCCCACCCCCCACAACCTCCTCTTTCTCCTCCGCTACTGGCACTGGACCGGAGACGATCATGCCCTTTCCATGGTCAAAAACACGCTGGAAGCCATGCACCGGGGTGGCATCTATGACCATCTCGGCTACGGCTTTGCCCGCTACTCCGTCGATGAGAAATGGCTTGTCCCCCACTTTGAAAAAATGCTCTATGACAATGCCCTCCTGGCCATGGCCTACCTGGAGGGCTACCAGGTTACCGGCAAAGAGTCCTTCGCCCGCATCGCCCGGGAGATCTTCACCTATGTCCTGCGGGATATGACCTCCCCCGCCGGCGCCTTCTACACGGCCGAAGATGCCGATTCCGAAGGGGAAGAGGGTAAATTCTACACCTGGACCAAGGCGGAAATCAAAGAAATCCTGGGCGCTGACCTGGGGGAAGAATTCTGTCGCTGGTATGGAGTGACCGAGGCGGGGAATTTCGAAGGGAAAAACATCCTAAACCGGGTCCAGGGGGAGACAGCCGTGGCAGAGGGCGACCCGCGGGAAGAAGAACACCTGGCCGCCGCCTGCCAGAAGCTCTTCGCTGTCCGGGAAAAGCGGATTCACCCCCACAAGGACGATAAGATCTTAACTTCCTGGAACGGCCTGATGATCGCCGCCCTGGCCATGGGGGCCAGGATCCTTTCCGAACCCCGCTGCCTGGAAGCGGCCGCCCGGGCCGTCCAATTCATCTGGGTCCACCTGCAGAGCAGAGAAGGCCGCCTCCTGGCCCGCTACCGGGAGGGGGAAGCAGCCTACCCGGCCTACCTCGACGATTACGCGGCTCTCATCTGGGCCCTGCTGGAGCTTTACCAGGCGGACCAGCAACCTGTTTGGCTCCGCCGCGCCCTGACCCTGCAGGAAGAACAGGACCGGCTCTTCTGGGACGAAGCAGAAGGGGGATACTTCTTCACCGGCCACGACAGTGAAGAAATCTTAACCCGGCCCAAAGAGGTCCATGACGGCGCCATACCCTCCGGCAACTCCATGGCCGCCCTCAACCTCCTCCGCTTGGGACGTCTGACGGGCCGGGAGGAATTCACCGGCCGGGCTAAAAGCCTGTTCCGCACCTTTGCCGGCCCTGTCAGCCGCTACCCCGCCGGCTACACCTTCTTCCTCACAGCCCTCCACTTTGCCCTCGTCCCCGGCCCGGATATCGTTGTGGCAGCCGAAAAAAAGGGGGAAGATCTGCGGCAGGAGATGGCTCCCCTGAACCGGCTCTTTGCCCCCACCACCACCTTCCTTTACCGGCAGGAGGGACCCGAGGCAAAAGAACTGGAAGCCCTGGCCCCTTTTACCGCTGCCATGCTCCCCCGGGAGGGGAAAACCACCTACTACATCTGTGAAAACTTCGCCTGCCGGCAGCCGACAACTGAGCGGGCCGAAGTATTAAGAATTTTGCAATTGGGTCCGGGTGCCTTTTAGCAGCACACCGGGCTCAATGGGTATAAACATTGACATACCCCAGATACCACATGCTATACTAAAGCTACCTTAAAAGGTAATGCGGACTGCCAGCAGGATGTAATTATTTGGAGTTCATCCCCGGTTGTTAAACCGGAGATGTGCTCCTTTGTTATATTCCGGAAGCCGGTAAAATGAAAGAAGGAGGGAGATGGAGATGATCGGTGGTTATAATGGCAAGATCCTTTTTGTTGATCTCAGCAAAGGAGAGCTGGAGGAAAAAGCCCTTACGGAGGATTTGGCCCGTGCTTTTCTCGGCGGCTATGGCATTGGGGCCAGGATTCTGTATGAAATGATGCGGCCCGGTGCCGATCCCCTGGGGCCGGATAATGTTCTCGGCTTCATCCCCGGCCCGGCCGCGGGCACAAAGGCCCTCTTCAGCGGCCGTTACACCATTGTCCATAAATCGCCGGTAACCGGGGGCTGGAACGACGCCAATTCCGGCGGCTATTTTGGACCGGAACTGAAAAAAGCCGGTTACGACGCCGTTTTTGTTTCTGGCATTTCTCCCCAACCGGTCTATTTATGGCTTAAAGATGGGGTTGCAGAAATTAGAGATGCCTCCCACCTGTGGGGCCTGGATACCAAGGAAACCTGGGCGGTCCTGCAGGAGGAACTGGGTGATGACAGGGTGCGGGTTGTCGCCATCGGGCCTTCCGGAGAAAGGATGTCCCTCCTGGCCTGTCCCATCAATGACGGCCATCGGGCTCCCGGCCGGGGTGGCGGTGGCGCCGTGATGGGTTCCAAGAAACTGAAAGCCATTGCCGTGCGGGGTACCGGTACAGTACCCGTAGCCAAGCCGGAAAAAATATTGGAAATTAACAAGGCTGTGGTAAAGCTGATGCGGCAGCATCCCGCCACCCCTGCCTGGTCCAATTACGGCACCACCTCGTTAACCGCAGCCTCTATCTTAAGCGGTGACTGTGCCGTTAAGAACTGGGCCGGGGCCGGTATTGTCGATTTTGGGGAGGAAAGGGCCCAGAAGCTGTCGGGGACCGCTTTAGACAGGTTTAAAGTTAGAAAATATGCCTGCTTCAACTGCCCCCTGGGCTGTGGCGCCGAATATGAGGTCAACACCGGCCGCTGGCCCCTGGGGCCAACGGAGCGGCCTGAGTATGAAACCAGCGGTGCCTTTGGACCCGCCCTCCTCTGCGCTGAAGAGGATGCCCTCCTCAAGGCCAACGATATCTGCAACCGCTACGGCCTGGACACCATTTCCGCCGGCATGACCATCGCCTGGGCCATGGAGTGTTACGACCGGGGCATCCTCACCAAAGAAGATCTGGATGGCATTGAATTGACCTGGGGGAACGGCGAAGCCATCATCGCCCTGCTGCAGAAAATGGCCGACGGCGAGGGCTGCGGCGCCGTCCTGGCCAACGGTTCCGCCTATGCCGCCCGGGTATGGAACAAAGGGGCTGAATATTTACTAACGGCATCGGGCATTGAAATTCCCATGCATGACCCCCGCCTGGGCCCCGGTTTGGCCCGCACCTACCAGTTCGACCCCACCCCGGGCCGTCATGTCAAAGGAGGAATTGGCATTAGGCAATTGGGCTTGCCGCCGGAGGAAAAGTATGTCTACGAAGGGACCGGGGAAGCAGATCTGAAGGCCACCACTTTCCGGGAAGTATTCAACAGCCTGGGTTTCTGCTTGTTTGCCCAGCATGTGGGCGTAACCCCCAAGGAAATCTTTGCTTACACCGGAGCAATCATGGGCATCCCCTTCACTGCTGAGGACAGCTTTGAGACGGGACTGCGCATTCTCAACATGCGCCTGGCCTTCAACCTGCGGGAAGGCATCAAACCGGCCGACTGCACCATTTCCCCCCGGGTTGTGGGAAAACCGCCCCTAACAGCCGGTCCCCTGGCAGGTGTTACCATCGATAACGAACAATTGGCCCGCAATTTTTTTGCTGCCGCCGATTGGGATCTGGCAACGGGCAAACCGTCCCGCAGATCATTGCAGCAATTGGGCTATCTGGAAGATGTCATTAGAGATTTATACGGCAGCTAAAAGTTTCAAATCTTTGGGTAAAGGCGATTGGAGGGATGCAGGTGCACGTAACCGTCAAATACTTTGGAGCACCGCTGGCCAAACTGGGACCTACTGCCAGCCAGTACAATTTGCCCGCCGGCGCCACAGTGGCAAACCTCCTCGAACTGATCGGCACGGAATTGCCGGAGCAGGAAAAGAAACTGCTGGAGATGACAACCTGTATGGTAAAGGGGGTAATAGTAAAAAGGGAACATGGGCTCCAGGACGGGGACGAGGTGCACATCCTCTTTCCCCTGCTGGGGGGGTAAAGAGCATCCTGCCCCGCAAATATATGCCGGAGGCTGCCTTGACGGGCAGCCTCCGGCAGTTCCCCCAGTTTTATCTTCAGGCTTCCTTGATGGCATCCACCGGACAGCTTTCCATGGCCTCGATGGCATCGCCCTCGACATTTTCCGGGATCTCTTCTTTAATCGCCTCCGCCTTCCCGTCCTCGTTCCAATCAAATACCGCCGGGCAAATGTTAATGCAGGCCCCACAGGCTATACACAAATCCTGATCCACGTACATTCTCATATCGATCCCCCCTTATTTTGCCAGAGCTAAATCCTTTTTCCATATTATACTAATAAGCGTGGTTAAATTTCAACTATCCCGACCATAGTTAAAGATTCTTTGAAATCATCAATGCCCATGGGCAGTTTCTCCACCTCAACCTTGCCTTCCTTGGCCCGGAAGATCAGGTTGTCCCCCTCCTCCACCTGCAGTTGTTTCCTGATTTCCAGGGGCAGGTTCACTTTTCCCTGGGCGTCTACCTCGACAATATATTCGGCCACCTTTGCCTCACCTCCAGATAGCGCCATGCCCTTTCTTTTTAGCATGCTAATTTCGGCGGGAAATTATGATCCTTTATTGGAATTGGTGGCCTTTTCCCCTTTCCCCCGGGCCAGGGACCTGCGCATCATAATCCAGGCCAACAGCAACAGGGGTGGGGTGATCAGCTGGGTCAGGGTAAAAAAGCCAAAGCCCCAGTGATTGTTAACATACCCCCAGAGATAGAGGGGATTATCCCGAAAGGTTTCCTCTACCAGGCCCCGCAGCAGGGAGTAGGAAAAAATGAAAGCCCAAAACAGATACCCGGGCGGGGGATGGCGGCGGGCCAGGAAGTTGTGCAGTACCAGTACAGCCACACCGATAAGGGAGCCATAAATCTGGGTGGGATGCCGGGCAAAGGGGAGGAGCAAAGCAGGACGGCCCAGGATTTCCTGGTTAAAGATATTGGCAATCCGCACCAGGATATAACCCACAGCCAGCCCCGGTACAACCAGGTCGGCCACCGCCTCCCACCGGACACCGTGCCGGTCCAGGTAGATTTTCCCCGCTACCAGGCCGCCCAGAAGACCCCCGTGAAAGGACAGCCCACCCTGCCAGAGTTGCACTATCTCCGCCGGCCGGGCGGCATAGTAGGACCAGTTGGTCAGGACATAGATGGCCCGGGCCCCGACAATACCGGCCAGGACCACCAGCAGGGCCAGGTTGGAAAGGAATTCTTCCCTGAGGCCCAGTTTTGCTCCATGTTTCAGAAGATAATAAAAGCCAATACCCATGGAGAGGGCCATCATCACCCCGTACCAGCGCACCGCCAGGGGGCCAATTCGAAAGAGCACCGGTTCCAGGTCCAGCAGCATTTACTACACTCCTCTTCTTACCCATCACCTATTTATCTTACCAAAAACAAAGCCTTTTATTAGCAGATAAAAAAACTGTAAACTGTCCACTGTCAACCCTCTGGCAAAAAGGGCCCCCTAAGCCGAGGGGGAAGCCCCGGGTGGGCCTCCCCCCGCAATCCCCTTTAATCGTAAAGGAGGATAACGGCAAAGAACTCCAGCGGTTCCTCGCCGATATTCTCTATGGAGTGGCTGGCACCGCCGCCGGTCAAGACAGCATCACCGGGCCCAACCACCTGGATATTGCCGTTGTCATTGACCCTGCCCTGACCGTGGAGGATGTAATAGATTTCCGCCTCCCCCTCATGGGGATGGTAGCCAATGGAAGCCCCAGGCGGGATCCGGGTGAGGGCGCACAGGCGGGCTTTACCATTCAGCTCTTCCTTGGTAAAGGCATGGATCATTTCCACTTCACCCTTGCCATCCCGGACCCTTTCCCTCACTTGCCGGACCATGTCCTTCCCAAAACGTATCATTGTTTTCCCTCCCCGTATTAGTGAACTGGTCTAACCTTCAATGCCCTTCCGGGCATTTACCCCCTGGTTGTAATAATGCTTTACTTCCCGCATCTCTGTGACCAGATCGGCACAATCAATTATCTCCGGCGGGGCATTCCGGCCGGTAAGGACAACTTCCACACCCTCAGCTTTTTCTCGCACTAATTCCAGGACAGCGGCCACGGGTACCAGGCCATAATACATGGCCACGTTGATTTCATCCAGCACAACCAGATCGTATTCTCCTGCGGTCAGGGCCGTCCGGGCCCTTTCCAGTCCCGCCTGCAGCAGGGCAACATAGGCCGGCGGGGGGTTGCCCGGCGGGAAAATAACCACCCGGTCCTGCCATTTTTCCAGGCTTTCCTGATCCAGATCCCCTTCCCGGGCAATAAAAAAAGGCTTGCCAAAGGTCTCGACGGTGAGGGCAGGGGAGAGCCGGGACAGGAGATTGTGCTCACTGTAAACCCTGTCCTTCATAAACTGGAGAAAAAGCACCTTCTTCCCCGCTCCCAGGGCCCGGATGGCCAACCCGATGGCAGCCGTAGTCTTGCCCTTGCCATTTCCGGTGTAGACCTGGATGTAACCCTTGCCAAAGGACATGGCCATCACCCCCAACAGTGGCTGTTCTGTCCTTATTCGCTCCCCCGGCCTTCCTTTCCTGCCCCGCGGGATCTATTTTGGGATTAAGATTATGTCCCCTTTACCCGTGTGGCCACTCAGCCCCTGATCTGAAGGAGCCAGAAGGTGGTATTCTGGTCATAGCCCAGATCCCAGGGTACCTGGAAACGATCGGCCGAATGGCTGTTGACCACCACGTAGCCGGCGGAATTCCGCCCCACCACGATGGAAACATGGCTGATCAGCCCGCCAAACTCATAGCCAATGATATCCCCGGGCAGGAGTTCACCAATAGCCCCTCGGGGGTGCTCCGCCGTGGGGGCAGTGACCTCGCCATAGGAGCCCCGCATGAGGCACCGGGCCCGTCCCGAACCGAGAAAATAATCTACGAAGGCCTGGGCCTGGACCCAGGCCTGGCTCCCCCCGTCCCACCCATAAAACCAGAGCCAGTCCTGGGGCAGGCCCCCCGCTTCTTCATCGGCCAGAATCTGGGAGGCAAAATTGGCACAATCGCCACCGCCCAAACTGTAGTCCCGGTATTTTTGATTATACCTGCCGGTACCGGGACCCAGCCGAACCCCTGCATAGCGGTGGGCATAGCGTACCGCTGCCTCCCGATTGTAATCCCCCTTTATCTGCACATCCCTGATTGCCGGACCGGCAGCAGCGGGCATCTCTTCTCCTCCTATTGTTTCCCCACCGGCTGCCGATAACGCCCGCCCCACCTCAAAGGGATCTAAAAACCAGTCCTTCTGTACCAGCCAGCCTTTACCCTTTTTCGCCAGCTCCAGCCAGTGGATGGTCCTGGTCCCCATCAAATCGATCTGGCCGCTGTCCCCCTGCCGGTAGGTAATGATAATATGGGGGCAGACGGAGGCAGATGCCTCCTCTCCCCTGACATCCAGGGACACCACCGCCAGCTGGCAGCTGGCATCAATGAACTGCACTCCCCTTTCCTCCGCCCACCGGTGAAGATACATAATCCTGGCCTGTTCCCATTCCAGGGCCCATTGACCGGTTATCTCACCTGTATCGTAAAAGCCCTCCAGCTCATCTCCTTCTCCCCGAATCAGCATCCTGGTGCGCTGCTGAAAGAAATTCTCCAGTTCCTCCCTCAGCTGTTGTTCCGGCTCCGCCGGCAGGACCCTGTTTTGCAGGACGGGTAAAGCCCTGGGTAGGGTCAGGAGAGAAGACAGGTAAACTACAATGAGCAGTATGGGAAAAGCTTTACTTACCTTCCTCCTCTCCATCCCATCCCCTCCCCGGCCGGCTGTAACACCCACTCCCTAATTTATATGCGCGCCCTGTTTGTTCATACACCCACGCCGGCTGTTTTTCTGGCAGCTCGACATTGCGGAGAGCCTGCAATTCTTCCTGCCAGGCCGTCCCTTCGCAAAATCGCCACCCACCTTGGGAGGTTGGAAACTGGAAGTTAGATGGAATAAAAACAGGCCGTCTCCTTAAGCTTTACTTAAGGGACGGCCTGTTCATATATTCCTCTAGCTGGCCCTGCTATCTTCCCGGGCGGGCAGGCTCCTGGTGGCCACTATATTGGCCCCCGTCCCCAGGACATCGGCGATAATAACGCTTCCCATTTTCACCGGTGCCTCGATCTCCACCTGGGCTACCAGTTCCGTAATCTCCCGCATTTTTTCCTTGGGCACCGGTATATCGGTTTTGACCGGCACCAGGGGATGGATGCCGTTCTTGACCCGCACCGTGGTGGCCAGGGTCCGCTTGGGTGCGACGGCCTCCTGCTCTGCGTAGGTCACTCCCCGCTTGCACTCATTGCCCGTAACACTGACTACCTTGCCACCCTCCACGGTAACCTCCATGGTGCAGCCAACGGGGCAGACAATGCAGATAATTTCCTTCTTCACCTAGACCACCTCCTCTTCCATAGCGACCTCAACCTCGGTACCAGGAGCTATGGCGGAAAGGACCTCTGGGTCCAGGTCAAGCCGGATCATTTCACTGGGCAGGGCGATCCGCAATTTTTTCCTCTTCAATAACTTGCCCCCGGCAGAGACCTTTGCCCACACATTTCTCTCCACATCCTTGACCCGGAAAGAGACGGTAATTTCCTCTACCCCGGACGGGTCGGCAAACTGGGGTACAACATAGCGGACATTGCGCCCGGGGGCAAAACGGAGTTGTCTGCTTTGTTCCGTCCCTTTCTTCCCCTGGACAAAACGGGCGGCACCGGCACCGGCCTTTTCTCCCTCCATGGTCACAAAATCGACGACGTCATGGACATGGACCACATTCCCGCACCCGAAGATGCCGGGTACAGAGGTCATCATGCTTTCATCGACAACAGGTCCGTTGGTCACAGGGTCCAGTTGGATTTCCGCGGTATGGCAAAGCTCCGTTTCGGGGATCAAACCGATGGAAAGGAGGAGTGTGTCACAGGGGACAAATTCGGCCGTTTCCGGCAGGGGCTCTCCCTGGTCGTTGACACGGCAGATTGTGACACCCTCGACTCTTTCTTTGCCGTGAATGGCTGTAATGGTATGCTGCAGCAGAAGGGGGATACCAAAGTCATTGAGGCACTGAGCCACATTCCGTTTTAAGCCCGACGGATAGGGCAGAATTTCCAGAACCGCCTTCACCTTGGCCCCTTCCAGGGTCATGCGCCGGGCCATGATCATGCCAATATCGCCTGCACCCAGGATGACAATTTCTTTCCCGGGCAGATAACCTTCAATGTTTACCAGTCGCTGGGCCAAACCGGCGGTAAAAATACCGGCAGGCCGCGTGCCCGGGATCCCACCCCGGGGCCGTTCCCGGCAGCCCATGGCCAGGATGATGGCACCGGCTTTGATCTCCAACAGACCCTCCTGGGGATTGATGGCAAAGATCCGGCGGTCCCTGGTTATTTCCAGGACCATGGTATTGAGGAGGGTGGAAATGCCCCGCTCCCTCACCTTTTCAATATAGAGCTCGGCATACTCGGGACCTGTCATTTCCTTCTGGAAGAGGTGCAGGCCGAAACCAGGGTGGACACACTGATTTAAGATGCCGCCCAGTTCATGGTCCCGGTCGATAACCAGAATGTCCCTGACACCCTCTTCCCAGGCCGCCACGGCAGCGCTCAAGCCGGCCGGCCCACCACCTATCACCGCAATATCAACTATCCTGCTCTGCAATGATCAACACCTCAATTCGGTTTCAGATTATTATCACTGCACACAGGATTTGGCCACCTTTCTCCTCATCTCCTAGCAGCAGCAAACCCTTCCTGGCGATCCCGGTCCCCTCCCGGAGGCTACCGTTCTCGCCTGCTCCCCGTGGGTATTTGAAGAAGAATTTGCGCCTCCTTTCCCTATAGATCTGTAACTCCTTCCCCCCGGTCCTTACCGGGAAGGTAAAGGCCTGTCTGAATAATAAAATATTCAACAAAACAAGGGGCAATACCTGCCTGAAACCTGATATTTTATCTTCCCCCAGCGCAAAACTTAAGCGCGCTTCATGACCGCGGTATTTTTCCTGTCCAGGAAAACCAGCCGGAGGGGATAATGGCGGGCCAGCCAGAAAAAGGTTTCCCGGCTATAGAAACAGACATGGGTAAAATCCTGCCGGTACCACCAGCGGGCAAACTCTTCCCGAGGCGGTCGAAAGGCGGTCATAGCCGCCAGAATCCCGCCCGGGCGCAGGCGCCGGCTGAAAAACTGCCATACTTCCCGGGGCCGCCGCACATGCTCCAGCACCTCGGTGCAGGTGATGAGGTCGTATTGCTTCCCCGGCGGCGGCAGTTCCGGGGCAAAGTAGGGGTCGTAAACATCGGTCCTGATGCCCTTCCTCTCCAGAAGTACCTGGAGGACCGGGGCAGGACCGCAGCCGAAATCAAGGGCCTCTACGTTTTTCCCCACAAAGGGCACGACAGCCTGCTCCAGAAAGGCCTCAAACATCCCCACATAGCCCTTGTCCTCCAGGCTATTGTTGTGGAGGAGGTACCTTTCCTTCTCCCTCTCCGGGGAAGGATGGAATGGGGCTGCCAGGAAAGCCAGGTCACATTGGCTGCAAAAATAATAGATTTTCTCCTCAATGGTGGTGGCAGTGGTCTTTGTGCCGCCGCACAGGGGGCAGGCTGTTTTCTCCATAATTCTTCCTTCGTCCCTGCCCCGGAAAAGAAATCACCGGAGGCGGGAAAAACCCCAGCCCTTCCAGGTCCACAGGGTTAACTGGTACTCGCCGCTGCCGGTATAGGTCCCTTCCAGGGCCAGCAATTCCCTTTTCCCATCGCCGTCGCCATCTATCAAGGCTGCCCGCACATTGGGCCGGTCCAGGTTGGAGGACTGCCAGACCGGTTTTATTTCCCCCGCTTCCAGTTTAAAAAGGAAAAGGTGATTTTTGACGCTTCGGTCCTCCCCTTCCAGCCAGAAGGGCTGCTGGGGGCCGAAACTGCCTTCTTTCCACACCAGGAGATTTAGCTCCGGCCGGCCGTCGTTGTCGGCATCCCCCAGGAAGAAATAGTCCACCCACCAGGAGGCCGGGGACTCCCAGAGCAGGCGGGAACCGGCCTCCACCCTGATGATCCCGTCCCGGAGAGAATACCTTTCCAGGCTGCCGTCCCCGTCCAGATCAGAGAGCCGCACCTTAACCAGCCGTACCGCCGCCAGTTTTTTCCCTGCCGCAGCCAGGGAGCGGGCTTCCTCCTCCCCCTTGCCCCTCACCGC
>DUTA01000100.1 GCA_012842325.1 Bacillota bacterium
AGTCATGCCCTCCTCCCTCCGGGGCACCAGGGCAACATCGAGTTCGATACCCGTTCCGGCCCGGCTGGCCATTTCACAGCTGGAAGATGTCAAACCTGCTGCCCCCAGGTCCTGGATCCCCACCACGGCGTCGGTGGCCAAGAGCTCCAGGCAGGCTTCAATTAACCGCTTCTCCGTCTCCGGATCGCCGACGGGAACAGAGCTGCTCTTTCCCGTACTCCCCCTCTCCAGCTCCTCGGAAGCAAAGGTGGCTCCATGAATGCCGTCCCGGCCCGTTTTGCCGCCGAAGAGGATGACGGGATTGCCGGGTCCGGCGGCCACACCCCGGGCCAGGGCATCTTTTTTCAGCAGGCCCACGCCCATAACATTGACCAGGGGATTCCCATCATAGGCCGGGGCATGTTTCAGCTCTCCCCCGACGGTGGGGACGCCCAGGACATTACCATAGTCGGCGGCGCCGGCCACGACACCCTCTACCAGCTCCTTTACCCCTGGTGCGGCCGGATCGCCAAAGCGGAGGGAAGCCAGCAGGGCGATGGGGCGGGCACCCATGGCCAGAATATCCCGGACGATGCCCCCCACTCCCGTGGCGGCACCAGCGTAGGGTTCGACTGCCGAGGGGTGATTGTGGCTCTCGATTTTAAAGGCAACGGCCAGCCCGTCGCCGATATCGACCACACCGGCATTTTCTCCGGGGCCCTGGAGAATCCCGTCGCCCCGGGTGGGGAAGCGGCGCAAAAGGGCTTTGGAGTTTTTGTAGCAGCAGTGCTCCGACCACATGACCCCGAAAATTTCCAGCTCCAATTCATTGGGCTCCCGCCCGAGGAGGGAGACAATTTTCTCGTACTCTCCCTGACTCAATCCTACCTTCTGCCAATCACCTGTCATGGCCAAACCTCCTCAAAATAGCGTATCCCTTCCCAACAGCCGCGCTACCACTTCCCGGTAGGCTTCCTCAACACCGCCCAGGTCCCGGCGAAAGCGGTCCTTGTCCAATCTTTCCCCGGTCCGGCTGTCCCACAGGCGGCAGGTGTCGGGGGAGATCTCATCACACAAAAAAATCCCACTGCCGTCCATGCCAAATTCAAAGAAGGTATCTACCAGCAACAGGCCCCGCCGGGCGAAATAATTTCTTAAGATCAGGTTGGCCTGCCGCGCCAGGATGGTACAGGTCTGAAGTTGGTCTTCCTCCACTATGCCCAGAACCCGCAGGTGAGATTCGCTCAGGAGGGGTTTCCCCAGGCCATCCCGCTTGTAATAATACTCCACCACCGGTTCAATCAGCTGGAAGCCCTCCTTGATACCCAGGCGCCGGGCCAGGCTTCCGGCCACCACATTCCGGACGACAAATTCAAGGGGAAAAACCTTCAGCTTCTTTACCAAGAGTTCCCGTTCACCGGCCGTTGCCACAAAGTGGGTGGGAATACCCGCCGCTGCCAAAAGGGCAAAGAGGGTAGCACTGATCTTGGCGTTATAAATCCCCTTGTTCCGGATAGTCGCATGCTTTTTCCCGGCCCGGGTCGATATGTCGTCTTTAAAAAACAACAGGCAGCGGCCGGCTTCCGCCGTGCTGTAGATGATCTTTGTCCTTCCCTCATAAAGCTTTTCACCCTTTTCCATGGCAAAGGCCTCCCTATTCTGGAGCAAGATTAATTTTGCTATTTCTCTCCCTGGCTTTCCTGCAGCCTGGCATTCCTTTCCCTTACCTTGGCCGCCATCTTTTCCTTAAAACCTATAAGCTTTTGCCGCAAGGTTTCATCGGCAACGGACAGAATCTGGGCCGCCAGGATCCCTGCATTCCGGGCCGCACCGATGCCGACGGTCGCCACCGGCACTCCCGGGGGCATCTGGACAATGGCGTAAAGGGCATCGACCCCACCCAGGGCACCGGCCTGCAGGGGGACGCCAATGACCGGTAGAGGGGTATGGGCGGCGATTACCCCCGGCAGGTGGGCGGCCAGTCCTGCCCCGGCGATAATAACCTGCAGCCCCCGCCCGGCCGCTTCCCGGGCATAGGCGGCCGTGTCTTCGGGGACCCGGTGGGCGGAGAGGATCTGCATTTCGTACCCCACCCCGAGCTCCGCCAGGACCTTTGCCGCCTCCTGCATCACCGGCAGGTCGGAATCACTGCCCATAACGATGCCTACCTGTACCTTACCAGCCATCTCTTCCCCTCCTCCTTCCTTGTGCATGGTTTTCTGCTTTGTCCCGGCGGGACAGCTTTTCCGTCTCCGGCATTTTATCGATTGAAATCGAGTAGGAGGGGGCGCCTAGCCCCCGTCCTCTCACACCACCGTACGTACCGTTCGGTATACGGCGGTTCACCAAGCTTGACGAAGCATTTGGTAACGAGCGGTTAAACTCATGAGGCCCTGGGC
>DUTA01000139.1 GCA_012842325.1 Bacillota bacterium
AAGTTTTTGTTACTATGAGAGTAGGCCATCGGTAAACACTCCTTTTTTGGTCTGCTCGTCACTTACCAAATTCGGAGTTGCCGATGGCTTTTCCTCTTTATTTTTGCGAACTTAATTATACTTCATCTCAGGTCCATCATCATTCCCCTCCTGGCAGACCACGTGTTGCGGGAAGCAAACCATTTCCTGGCTCTGTTGACCACCGGGAAAGAAAAATAAAAGAAAAAAGCAGGTGAGGAAAAGGATACCTGCTTTTACCGGCTGTGCATATACTATTTTCCCTTGAGGGGGAAAGGGGGGTAAGGTACCCCTGGGCGAGGCCAAAGACAATTCAGGCCTCTAGCCCAGTCCCTTTTTGCTCCGATAGGCAGCTGCCACCCTTTCCCCTATCTCTGGATTCACCTTGTCGAGATCGATCAGGTACAGGAAAACACTGCCCTTGTAATCGATGGTTTCTCCCAGGAGGGCTATTTCTATGGCATTGCGCAGGAGATTCCGGACACAATCGTTGCTATGATATTCCTGGCAGCTCTTGCAGGAGAGGAGGATTTCCACCAGGCAGTCTTCCAGGGCAACGGGATCATAGTAGCGGAAATCTTCCTTGGGCAAGAGTTCTTCGCCCCCGGGGATCCGGACGGTACCCTGCTCTTCGGCTATTTCCACCGCCCGCTTGGCAAAGCCGATGAGGCAGGCTTCCTGCTGGCAACCGCCGCATTCAGTTTCCCCCAGGCAGCAGGCGGCAACCGCTTCCTTGACCCCTTCCAGGTCCAGTCCCCCTTTGGTTTCCCCTTCGGAAGCGGGGATAGGGACAAAGGTACAGTAACAATAGGGACATTGAATCTCCTGCCCCGGCCTGGTTCCCGGAGGAATTTCGACTTCATTCATACAGGCCGGACAAATAGCAGTAGCCATGGTAAACCCTCCACTTATGCTTAATCAGCAAAGTAACGGTCTAACAAACCCTGCAGCATCTTGGCATGGCGGGCTTCATCCCGTGACGATTCATCAAATACGGCATAGGCTTCCTCGATTCCTGCTTCCTTGGCCTTTTCGGCGGCCATTTTCTTGCCCTTATTGGATCCCTGTTCACCCTGCAGCATCCGCAGGAGATTTTCCTTGGTGCTGGAGGAAATCATGCCATTGAGCTCGGCAAACTGGGCTGCATGCTCCGCCTCTTCCCAGGCTATGGTCTTCAAGACCGCCGCCACTTCCGGATAGCCTTCCCGCTGGGCCTGGCGGGCCATGGCAAGATAAGCACCGACCTCCCCTACCTCACCCTTAAAATTGTTGCCAACTTCCTCCTCCACCGGAGTCCCCTTGGCAACGCCCAGGGTGTTCTCATTGATCAGGTCGAGTTTCATTGCCGCATCCTCCTTATTGATAATTGTTACTGTTATTATATAAACCATATTTTCCCCTGTCAAGGGGTTTCCCGAGAATTTTCCCGGAAAAGAATTTAATAACTAGGATACCGCAATAGCCTCCGGCCAATACAAAAATCCCTGCACACCTGCGCAGGGATTGCCCTTGTCTGGAGCCGGTGAAGGGATTCGAACCCCCGACCCACGCATTACGAATGCGTTGCTCTACCACTGAGCTACACCGGCCTGCCGATATGATAGCTTCGTAGCTTATTATAGCCCAGGTCCATGGCCCCGTCAAGATACAGCAAATTTTGGCCCGGCGGCCGGCCAGAGTATCGTTCCGGGGGTTCACTGGCTGAAAAAAGCGATTGCCTGAGGTGAACATTTTTCACCCCGGCTGTCTATAAGTCATATATTTCCGTTATAAAATTATCACAAATATCCTTGACCCTTTCATATTCCGCCCTCTCCCTG
Organism: Bacillota bacterium; assembly: GCA_012842325.1. Taxonomy (GTDB): domain Bacteria; phylum Bacillota; class DTU030; order DTU030; family DTU030; genus DTU030. The sequence continues at coordinate 1,839 of DUTA01000139.1, forward strand.
ACAGTCCAGCCCAGGAGAGGTACACCCAGTTTTTTCAGGTTCTGCAACGTTTTTATCTCGGTATTGTTGATCTCGTAGGCGATAAAATTGGGCCTGCTGGCGAAATTCAGGAGCAGGTTGGACAATAAAAACCTTAGAGGCCAAGGCAGGCGGGTTGTCCCGGCAGATTCAACCTCATGATCGCTGACAAGGAAGCTTCCTGAGAGCTGTCCCCGCAGGACTTCGGGGGCATTTTTACGGAACCAGGCCAGGGTAAAGGGATTGAAGGACTGGACGGCATATTTCCCCTTATATTCCTTCAACTGGTCGTATACCAGGCTTTCCATTTCCCCCACTTTTCCCTCATTCTTAATTTCGATGAGGAGGGGAACTCGGCCATCGACAAAGTTCAATACTTCACTGAAGAGAGGAATCCTTTCTTCCGAGCCGGTAATCTTTAGTTCCCGCAGTTCTTCATAATCCATGTCAGCCAGGTAAGCGTCAATCCCCAGCAAGCGGCTGAGTTTCTTATCGTGAAAGACTACGATTTCCTTGTCTTTGGTCATGGCCACATCGAGCTCAATGATAAAGCCGTGCTCTATGGCCCTGGCAAAGGCCGGCAGGGTATTTTCGGGAATGTTTTCCTCCTCGCTGAACATGCCCCGGTGGGCGATCAGGGTGCCGGTCAGCCAGGCTATTCTCTCGTCATCTACCCTTTCCGCCTTCCGGGCAAAGCCTACTGCCTGCGAAAAAGCCAGGGCCAGGATAATTAGAAGAACTGCAAAATATTTTATTCTAACCATCATCTACCCCCCCCAGTCCTGAACTCCATGATAAACGGGGTAGGACATAGTTGCTCTCCACTTGCCCACTCCCCCCGCGGATCTAATAAACTGTACCCGACTGTAGAACCTGAAATTATGCCCGCAGGAGCTGGAGTGTTCTCAATGACCGATCGGACAGGCAGGAATTTATAGATGCTCCACCGCCAAATTGAACTTCCTGCCCAGATATTCAGAAGCGATGGATCTGTGACAGGCCCGCGCTTCTCTTTCTACGCAGAAAAAAACAATAGCTTTATGGGTACGCATTAATTCTTCAAATATGCTGAGATCGAATTTATCCAAAACTTGCCGGTTGTACATTTCGATATAGGCAGAAGCCAAATGCTCTCTTGTTGAGTTTTGAACATTCGCTTTTTTATCTTCCTGTTTTTGGATTGCCCTTATACTCTCCGTTGGAGCCAGCTCTTTCAAATGCAAGTACTCAATACCAATCTCTTTTAGTTTATCCTGCAAGTACTTACTGTTGGCAAAGGGATATTTACCTCCCCTCATTCCTCTTCGAATTCTTATATCAACAAATAAATCAATATTTTTCTCCTGCAACTTATTAAAAAAGTCCTCTTCAGTCCAGCCATAAACACCGATAGTATAAATCTTTGGTTTATTCACATTGTATCCCCCTTTTATTTATTAACCCTGGATAAGGCACCATGATCCGGCTCATCTATGTTTTATATATGAATTACAATTCTCTTGATAACAGCACTACAGTTGAGTCCGTATAATTGTGTAAAATTGGTTTCCCCATGAAATAAAAGAAGCCATTTCTTGTGTCCCTCGGTTAGAATGAAGTTGCAACCATAACATCCTAGAGAGGAGACATCAGAAATGGCT
>DUTA01000007.1 GCA_012842325.1 Bacillota bacterium
CCGTCTGCAGGACGCTGGTCACCAGGACACCGATGGTTTCCCCGATATGGCGCTTGCCGCCGTCAACAACGATCATGGTGCCATCGTCAAGATAGGCCACTCCCTGGCCGGCTTCCTTGCCGTTCTTGATGACATGGACCTCCATTTCTTCCCCCGGCAGGACAACGGGCTTCACTGCATTGGCCAGCTCATTGATATTGAGGACCGTAACCCCCTGCAATTCCGCCACCTTGTTCAGGTTAAAGTCATTGGTCAGGATCTTGCCGTTCAGTTCCTGGGCCAGGCGCACCAGCTTGCTGTCCACCTCGGCGATATCGTCATAATCCTTTTCGCAGATCTGAACCTTAAACTCCAGCTCCTTCTGGATCTTGTTGAGAATGTCCAAGCCCCGCCGGCCCCGGTTGCGCTTGAGCAGGTCGGAGGAATCGGCAATATGCCGCAGCTCCTCCAGGACAAAGCCCGGGATGATCAAGTCCCCCTCGATAAAACCGCTCTTGCAGATATCGGCTATCCGCCCGTCGATGATCACACTGGTATCGAGGATTTTGGGAGTCGGGCCCGTCTCCTGCCGCACCGCTTTTTCCTTGCCAAGGCGAAGGTTGCTGAGGAGCTGGTAGATCTCATCCTTCCTCTTTACCGCCATAATCATCCCCAGATAGCCAAGACCCAGATTGGCAATCAGGGGCAAGACAAAGCCAAGGAAGGGTACCCGGGAAAGGGGAAATCCCAGCAAATTGGCGATGATTAAACCGACAATAAGACCGAAGGCGCCGGTGAGAACATCGTAGAGGGGAATTTTCTGCAGCTTAGCTTCGCTCCACTGGATCAGGGTCAGGCCCTGGTTGATAATACTAGGCGCAACCAGATAGGCAATGGCGGCGCCGGCAAGGGTTCCCACGGCCATGGTACCACCATATACGACAGTATTACCTTCAAAATTAGCCACCGTTGTTATGAAAGGCCACCCGTAAAGGGCCAGCTGATAACCAGCTATACCACCGATAAGGGCTATGAGCATGCGGATTAATTTGAGTATCACCGCCATCACTTCCCTCTCTTGCCTTCCCTGTGATTCATCTTATTATACGCTATCTTATCACTACCTGACAAGCACACTTCCCGACAACCGCCTCCTTTTCCAGATCCTATCTGCTTTATCTAATATTATGACCTGAGAACTTGCTGGTTAAACCCGGTAAAGAAAGAAAAACGCCAGCTTATCTGACGTCGATAAATAAAGCCTTCTCCCCCTCCTCCACCCGGGGATGGTGACTGGCGGGAAATGACTCTTATAAGGGACAGAGCAGGAAAGTCCTTTGTCACTACTCAAAGAGCTCATCGATTATGCCCTCAGCCTCGTCTTCAGCGATATCCTTGGCCAGCACCAGTTCACTGATCAGGATTTGGCGGGCACTGTCCAGCATTTTGCTTTCGCCCGTGGAAAGCCCCTTTTCCTTCTTGCGGAGGGAAAGGTTCTTGACCACTTCGGCCACCTCGTAGATGTCACCACTTCTAATCTTTTCCATATTGGTCCGGTAGCGCCGGTTCCAATTGGAAGACATCCTGGTTTTCCGGTCTTTGAGAATCTGGAGGACCTTTTGTACCCCCTCTTCATCAATTACTTCCCGTAACCCCAGTTTTTTGACACTGTTGGTGGGAATCATTACCTTCATATCACCCAGGGGCAAATGCATAATATAGTATTTGCGTTTTTCCCCCAGCACCTCTTTTTCCTCAATGGCCTCTATTATTCCGGCCCCGTGCATCGGGTAGACGATCTTGTCGCCGACATTGAACATCAAGCTACCTCCTCCGGGCAAAAAGACGCCACAGTAAGTTTATTTTATAATAACACAATCTGGTATTCATGTCAAGAATAATAAATTATATCACTCTTCCAATACCTTGTCAATAAATTTATGCCCGCCGTATCTGTCAAGATAACTCGGGTACTTTTCCTTCCGAAGTGATTTATTGTATTTTTTTGGTAGAAGACTGGATAACGTGAATGCTTCCAGCTTTCTCTGCGTTTTTAATCATTTTGATGAAGCAGA
>DUTA01000101.1 GCA_012842325.1 Bacillota bacterium
GGTGGGTCTCCTTTCTGAGGTATTTGGTTTCTTTTCCACACCCATAATATCTCAGGGATACCCACCCTTTTCAATATCTTTTTTAAGCGATTAAATATCTGTGAACGAAACTCTGGTCGCTCTACCTTCCCTGGGCTTTACTTCCTTGACGCCCGAGGACCGGGAAGATATAATTAGGGAAGACAGGGAAAACAATCTCCTCCTGGTTTCTTCCCTGTGTGACCAGTGCATTGGTCATCTTTTTGGCAGCGAAGATGAAGGGGAGGAGTAAAAGCCTGTCCCCCGGGAAGAGTAGCTGGGCTTTGGCTGCTTTTTTGCCAAAGCCCTTTTTGCCATGTCAAAAATACCCCCGATAAGGAGAGTGGAAATGAAGAAGCTTGCAGGTGTTCTGGCTCCCCTGGCGGGGGCGGAAAATTTTCATAAACTGCTGGAAAACCTCAACAGGGGAAGGGGAAACCAGTTCCTCTACGGGCTGGGGGGCTCCCAGAAAACATATCTGGCTGCCGGCCTGTGGACGGCCACCGGCAGGACCTGCCTGTATATTACCGCCGATCTGCAGGAGGCCAACAACGTATATGATGATCTGGTCACCCTCCTGCCCCCGGAGCGGGTCCTCTTCTTCCCGCCCCTGGGGACCCTTCCCTATGATTTTGAAGCCCAGAGCCCGGAGGTGACGGGCCAGCGCCTCCAGGTGCTGCAGCGGCTCCTGGAGGGGGAGGGGGAGGTAATGATTGTTACCACCGTCCCGGCCCTGCAGCGGGCCCTGCCTCCGGCGGAGAGCCTGCAGGGGAAGGAGGTAACCCTCACCGCCGGCAGTGTCCTGGAGCGGGAAGAACTCCTGGAAAAACTCCTCTGGCTCGGTTACGAGCGGGTGGAACTGGTGGAGGGCAAGGGGCAGTTTGCCGTCCGGGGGAGCATTGTGGATGTCTTCCCCCTGACCGCAGACACCCCTTACCGGATTGAATTTTTCGACGATGAGGTGGAATCCATCCGTCAATTCACCGTGGAGGACCAGCTGTCCCGCCAGCGGGTGGAGGCCGTCCGGATCTTTCCGGCCCGGGAATTGATCCTGACCCCGGCCGAGCGGGAACGGGGGCGGGAGGCCCTGGCCCAGAGGGGAAAGGACCTCTGTAAACGCCTGGAAGCCAGGGGCAGGGGCCAACTGGCCCGCAAGCTGCGGCAGCGCTGGGAGCAGTACTGTGAGGAGGCGGAAAATTTTATCTATTACCGGGGCATAGATAATCTTCTCCCCCTCTATTATCCTGACCCCGCCAGCCTCCTGGATTACCTGCCCCCGGGCGGGGTGGTGATTCTGGATGAGCCGGGGCGAATCGAGGAGCGGGCCCGGGACTTTCAGGCCCAAATGGTGGAGATCCACAGCAATCTCCTGGAAGAGGGGCGGGCCTTTCCCTTCCAGCTGGAGAATTACCTGTCCTGGGAAAGGATTGCCGCCGGCTGCCGCCGGCACCGGCTCCTTTCCCTGGCCCATTTTCTCCGGAGCACCCCGGGGGTTTCCCCCGAGGATATTCTCTCCTTCCTCGCCAAGGATGTCCCCGCCTATCAGGGCAACCGGGAGCTGATCAGGGGGGACCTGGCCCTCTGGCAGCGGCGCCGCTACCGGATCTTGGTTTTCGCCAGCAGCCGGGAAAGGGGCAGGCGCCTGGTGGATTTCCTGGCCGAGGAGGGGCTGGCCCCTGCCCTGGTGGAGGAAGGGGAGGCACCCCGGGAGGGCCAGATTCAGATCCGGCTGGGTGTCCTGACCAGGGGGTTTGAGTTTCCCGACCTGAAGCTGGTAATACTGACAGAACAGGATCTCCTCGGCCACCAGAAGGCCCGCTCCCTGGCCCGGCTCCGCCCCAAGGGAAAAAAGGTGCGGGCGGTGGCCGATCTGAAGCCGGGGGATCTGGTGGTCCACGTCAACCACGGCATCGGGCGGTATCTGGGCATAAACACCCTGGAGGTCCAGGGGGTAAAGCGGGACTACCTCCTGATCCAGTATGCGGGGGAGGACCGGCTCTACGTGCCCACGGATCAGGTTCACCTCCTGCAGAAATACATCGGGGTGGAGGGGCGCACCCCCCGCCTCAACAAGCTGGGGGGGGCCGAATGGAACCGGGCCAAGGGAAAGGTGAAGGCATCGGTCCAGGAGCTGGCCTTGGAACTCTTGAAGCTCTATGCCACCCGGGAGGCGGTGCCGGGACATGCCTTTTCCCCCGATACCGTCTGGCAGCAGGAATTTGAGGCCCGCTTCCCCTATGAAGAGACCCCGGATCAGCTGGAGGCCATCCGGGCGGTGAAGAAGGCCATGGAGGAGCCGAAACCCATGGACTACATCGTCTGCGGCGATGTGGGCTACGGGAAGACGGAAGTGGCCATCCGGGCCGCCTTTAAGGCGGTGATGGACGGGAAGCAGGTGGCCGTCCTGGTGCCCACAACCATCCTGGCCCAGCAGCACTACAACACCTTTCAGGAGCGCTTCGCCCCTTACCCGGTGCGGATCGAGCTCTTGAGCCGCTTCCGCACCCCGGCCCAGCAGAAGGAGACCATCCAGGGTCTGAAACGGGGGACGGTGGACATTGTCATCGGCACCCACCGCCTGCTGCAGCGGGACCTGGAATTTAAAGATCTGGGGCTCCTGGTCATCGATGAAGAACAGCGCTTCGGGGTGGCCCAGAAGGAGATCCTGAAAAAGCTGCGGGAAAGCGTCGATGTCCTGACCCTGACGGCCACCCCCATTCCCCGGACCCTCCACATGGCCCTGGCTGGGATCCGGGATATGAGCCTCATTGAGACGCCGCCGGAAAACCGCTTCCCCGTCCAAACCTATGTCCTGGAACACGATTACAACCTGGTGCGGGATGCCATCACCCAGGAACTGCGCCGGGGCGGGCAGGTCTTTTATGTTCACAACCGGGTGGAGACCATCCAGCGGGAGGCCAAAAAGCTGCAGGAACTCTGCCCCCAGGCCCGGATTGCCGTGGCCCACGGCCAGATGGGGGCCGGGGAGCTGGAGGATATAACCATGGCCTTCCTGGCCGGCGAATACGATGTTCTGGTCTGCACCACCATCATCGAGAACGGCCTGGATATGCCCAATGTCAACACCCTGATTGTGACCAATGCCGATAAACTGGGCCTGGCCCAGCTGTACCAGCTCCGGGGCCGGGTGGGGCGGTCCGACCGCCTGGCCTACGCCTATTTTACCTACCAGAAGAATAAGGTCCTTTCCGCCGACGCCGAAAGGCGGCTCCAGGCCCTGCGGGAGTTTACCGAGCTGGGTTCCGGTTTTAAGCTGGCCCTGCGGGATCTGGAGATCCGGGGGGCGGGCAACCTCCTGGGGGCGGAGCAGCACGGACACATTGCCAACATCGGTTTTGAGCTCTACTGCCAGCTGCTGGAGGAGGCGGTCCGGGAACTGAAGGGACAGGTTACCCCGCCGGAGCGGGAGCCGGTCCTGGACCTCAATGTCAGCGCCTATCTGCCCTCCGACTACATTGCCGACGGCCGGCAGAAGATTGACATCTACAAGGCCATAGCGGCGGCCAAAACCCGGGAAGAGGTGGCGGAGCTGGAGGAAGAGCTCCGGGACCGGTTCGGTCCCCCGCCCCGGGCGGCCCAGAACCTGCTCCAGGTGGCCGCCATCAAGGCCCTGGCCGGGAAACTGGGCATAGAGGCCATTGTCCAGCAGGAGGACAGGGTCCTGGTGGAACTGGGGCCCGAGCCCCCCGCCCCGCTGCCGGAAATCTTTTCCCGGCTGAAAGATTTCCGCCGCCGGGCCAGCGTGGTCGCCGGGCGGAAGCCGCGGATTGCGGTGAGGACCAGGGACCTGCCGGGGGAAGAGGTCCTGTCCCTCCTCATAGATATATTAACCAGCATCTCGTCCCTTGCTGGCGGGGAAGGCATCAAGTATAATAGGACTAGTTGAGCGAATTTGTAGCTAGAGGGGGAGATTTGTTGAAAAAGCAGCTCTTTTTGATCCTGTCGGCAGCACTGGTGGCCCTCCTTATCCTTGCCGGCTGTCAACAGGGGACGGATGTGTTGGCCCGGGTCAACGGGGAAGAGATGAAGGAGGGGGAGCTTGACCGCCGCCTGGCCCTGGAAACCTTTTTTAACCCCGATCTGGAAGGCAAGGAGCCGGATCGGGAGGCCTTATTGGAACTCTTGATCGAAGAAAAACTGCTGCTGGCCGACGGGGCAGACCGGGACATTGCCCCCGCTGAGGATGAGGTGGAGAAATTTATTGGTATTCTCAAGGAGCAGCTGGAGAATCTTTATGGCTCCGCGGAAGAGTATGAAAAGGCCCTGGCCGACAAGGGCCTGGCCATGGAGGATATCTACTCCTACGTCAGGAACCAGCTGACCATCGTCAGCATCTACGAAGAGGTCACGGCCGGTGTTGAAGTAAAGGACGAAGATGTGGAGGCCTTTTACAACGACAACCAGGCGATGTTCCAGGTTTCGGAGCAGGTGCGGGCCCGGCACATCCTGGTAAAGGATCAGGAACTGGCCGAAGATTTGCTGGCGCGAGCCCAGGCCGGGGAAGACTTTGCCGTCCTGGCCCAGGAATACTCCGAAGATCCCGGCTCCCAGGCGGCCGGGGGGGATCTGGGCTTCTTCCCCAGGGGGATGATGGTACCCGAGTTTGAAGAGGCCGCCTTCGGGGCTGAAGTGGGGGAAATTGTCGGCCCGGTGGAAACAACTTACGGCTACCATATCATTAAGGTGGAGGAAAAGGAGCCGGCCCGGACCATTTCCCTGGCGGAGATGGAGGAGAATATCAGGGCCTATCTCCAGGAGGAACAAAAAATGCAGGCCTTTTCCAGTTATATAACGGAACTGAAGGAAAAGGCCGAGATAGAGCGTCTTTGAGCCGCGGCAGGGGCAGCCCATTTTCGGGACTGCCCTTTTTCTTACTCTATTTAATCGCTGTTCCCGATGGAAAAAATGAATAAAAGTGTTAAAAAAGCTATATACTATCAGTGAGAAAAGGGAACAAGGACAGCTAAACTGAGCAAAGGAGGGGTGGAGATGAAAGCAACGGGTATAGTAAGAAGGATCGATGATCTGGGCCGGGTAGTCATCCCGAAGGAAATACGGCGGACCTTGCGGATTCGGGAAGGAGACCCCCTGGAGATCTTTGTGGATAGAGAAGGCGAAGTAATCCTGAAAAAGTATTCCCCCATTGGGGAACTGGGAGATTTTGCTCAGGAATATGCGGATTCCTTATATGATGCTATTGGGCATATCAGTTTAATTGCCGACCGGGACAATATAATAGCCGTTGCCGGTGCCCCGAAGAAGGAGTTTATGAATAAGGCCATCGGCCCGGCAGTGGAAAGGGTGATGGAAGACAGGAAGGCGGTGATCATCAATAACCCCAAAGAACACAAGTACTGCAAGGATTGCCTTGGGGAAGACGAGGTATGCAAGTTTACCGCCGAAGTTATCGCTCCCATTATCGCCGAGGGCGACCCCATTGGAGCCGTTATCATCTGCACCAAGTCTCCCGACGTGAAGATGACGGACCTGGAACTGAAGCTGGCCGAGACGGCAGCGGGTTTTCTCGCCAAGCAGATGGAACAGTAAAGGAAACAAATTCAAGGAAATTGTTTGCCAAGTAGCGAGCTCTTGTTCGCTACTTTTTATATGATCCGCCACCCGGGGCGCCAGTTATTGCCAATTTGTCCCGGGCTTATATTCCCCTTTAAGCAAATTTTTGTGGTATACTGGTGGTAGGAAAGGACCTGTTTTCGCGAAACATTGATGGACAACGGGAAAGGGGGATGGACCATGCAGAGGACATTGTACCGCTCCAGGGAGCAGAAGATGCTGGCGGGGGTGTGCGGCGGGCTGGCCGAATACTTTGATCTGGATGTGACCATAGTGCGCTTGGCCCTGGCCTTCATAATTTTTTTTACCGGTATTATCCCCGGCCTCATTTTTTATTTCCTGGCGGCCATGATCATGCCGGCCAGACCCTAGGCCTCTCGGCCTGGTATTGGGGACCAAGGGACTTTGGAGGGGAAGCCTTCTTTCCGGGAGGCTTTCTTTTTTTATCTTACCCTTCACTTTGTGTCTTAATAAAATATATTTCATAGGAAAATAACGAAAAGGCGAGGAAGGGGGAGCTTATCCCATTTAATTGTCCTTGATTTCCCACAGCCTTCTTGCCAAAAAAAGCGGGAAGTGCTAACATTAAACCTAAATTCTGCAATAAAAAAACAAATGTCTACCTGGTAGAGACACCGGCGAGGAGGCAGAAAGTAATGGCGATTATGGTACAGAAATATGGGGGCAGTTCGGTGGCGACACCGGCCCATATTAAAAGGGTTGCCGGCCATATTGCCCGGTCCCGGGAACAATACGACCGGCTGGTGGTGGTGGTTTCGGCCATGGGGGACACTACCGATGATCTGCTGGACCTGGCCCGGCAGATCAGCGGCAGGCCCTCGCCCCGGGAGCTGGATATGTTGATTTCCACCGGGGAACAGCAGTCCTCCGCCCTGCTGGTCATGGCCCTGCAGGAAATCGGCTGTCCCGCCATTTCCCTCACCGGGGCCCAGTCGGGTATCAGCAGCAGCAACGTCCACACCCGGGCGGAGATTCTGGCCATCGATCCGAGCCGGGTGGTAAAGGAGCTGGATGAAGGCAAGGTGGTGGTGGTGGCCGGCTTCCAGGGGGTGAACGGCAACGGCGACATAACCACCCTGGGCAGGGGTGGCTCGGATATCAGCGCTGTGGCCCTGGCCGTGGCCCTGGGGGCCCCGGTGTGTGAGATCTATACCGATGTGGAGGGGGTATTCACCTCCGATCCCCGGATTGTGAAAAATGCCCGGCGCCTGGACGAGATATCCTACGAGGAAATGCTGGAACTGGCCAGCCTGGGGGCCAAGGTCCTCCACCCCCGGGCGGTGGAGTTTGCCCAGAAATTTAACGTTACCCTCCACGTCCGGTCCAGTTTTACCTGGGCTGAGGGTACTCTGGTAAAGGGGGTAGATGAATTGGAGAACAAACGGGTGGTAAGCGGGGTAGCCTGTGATTTGAACACGGCCAAGGCAGTTATTATGGGGGTGCCGGACAGGCCCGGCGTGGCCCAGAAGGTCTTTGCCGCCCTGGCCGAGGCCAATATTAATATCGATATGATTATCCAGAGCATGATGCGGGATGGCAGAAACGACATCGCCTTCACGGTGGAGCGGAGCGCCCTGCCGGAAGCGATTGAGATCATGGAAAGGGTGGCCCGGGAACTGGGAGCAGAGGGGGTTGCCCACGATGCGGGGGTGGCCAAGGTTTCCATCGTCGGGGCCGGGATGGTGAGCCATCCGGGCACGGCGGCCACCATGTTCGGCGCCCTGGCCGATGCGGGGATCAATATCGAAATGATCAGCACTTCGGAGATCAAGATATCCTGCCTGATCCAGGAGGCCGATGCCCAGAAGGCCATGCAGGCCATCCACGAGCGTTTCCATCTTGATGCCTGAGACTGCCAGTCTCAGGAGAATCTCTCCCGTGACAGCAGTTCAAAGCCAGGGGGTGGCAGGGGACACAGTTCCCCGCCACCCCCTGGCTTTATTGGCCCTCTGTATAGGGCGGGGATCAGGTTGGGGATAATTATAAGGGCGCAAAGGGGGCGCCCTTTTCTTGTTTTCTGGGAAGGGGTTTTCTGCTATTATAGAGGAAGGGCAAAATGTCGGGAAGAAAGGGAGATAATTTGTGGAAAAACAGTCCTTCATGGCCGGAGCCTTTGTCCTGGCTGCCACAGGAATCCTAACGAAAATATTCGGTGCCCTCTACCGGATCCCCCTCACCTGGCTCATTGGGGATGAGGGGATGGGCCTCTACGGGATGTCCTATCCCATCTATACCATGCTGCTGGCCCTTTCCACGGCGGGAATTCCGGTGGCCATTTCCAAGCTGGTGTCGGAAAAGCTCACCCAGGGAAATTACCGGGGGGCCCACCGGGTCTTTCGCCTCTCCTTCTTTATCCTGGCGGGAACGGGTCTGGTATTTTCCACCCTCCTCTTTTTTGGGGCCCGCCCCCTGGTGGAAAGGGGGTACCTGGCGGATCCCAGGGCCTATTACGCTGTGATCAGCATCGCCCCGGCCGTTTTTCTCGTTTCGGTGATGTCAGCCTTCCGGGGGTTTTTCCAGGGAATGCAGACCATGGTGCCGACGGCCATGTCCCAGCTGGTGGAGCAGGTGGTCCGGGCGGCGACGGCCCTGGCCCTGGCCTACTACCTGGTGGGGCGGGGCATAGAATATGCCGCCGCCGGGGCCGCCTTCGGGGCCGTGGCCGGGGCCCTTGCGGGCTTATGTCTCCTCCTCTTCTATTACACCCGCCGCCGTTCTGCCTTCACCGGCCTTTCCCGGGAGCAGGGAGGGGAAGAGGGTAGCTGGGAGATCACCAAACGGATCGTCACCCTGGCCGTTCCCGTTTCCCTGGCCAGCCTGGTGATGCCAATCGTCCAGAATATCGATGTGGTGATTGTACCGGCCCGGCTGGGGGTGGCCGGCTATACCATCGAAGAGGCCACCGCCCTCTTTGGCCAGCTCTCCCAGATGGCCGCCACCCTCATCAATCTGCCCACCATTATCACCGTGGCCCTGTCCATGAGCCTGGTGCCGGCCATCTCCGAGGCCTATACCCTGGGCAATTTTGACCTTATCCGCTCCCGGGTGGCCGCCGCCGTGCGGGTCACCATTATCCTGGAACTGCCGGCCTTTGTGGGCCTGTACATTCTGGCCGCTGCCATTATGGACCTCCTCTACGGTTATCCCGAAGCGGGGACGGCCCTGGCGGGTCTGGCGGCCTCGGTTTTGTTCCTGGGCCTGCACCAGACAACCTCCGGGGTCCTCCAGGGGCTGGGGCGGACCGATATTCCGGTGAAAAACCTCCTGGTGGGAGCGGTGGTCAAGGTCTTCCTGACCTATGTCCTGACGGCCCAGCCGGCCCTGGGCATAAAGGGTGCCGCCCTGGGAACGGTGTCGACCTTTGTCATTGCTTCCCTCCTCAACCTCCTGGCCATCGGCCGCCTGGTTGGTTTTTCCCTGGATGGGAAAGAGATGGTGCTGAAACCAGTCCTGGCAGTAGCCGTTATGGCCCTCGCTGTTCAGCAGGTTTTCCGGTTTCTCCTGCCCCTCCGGGGCAACTCCCTGGCGACCCTGGCGGCTATCGGATGCGGGGTAATCATATACGGCGTTGTTTTATTCCTGACCGGGGGGATAGGGGCCCGGGAACTGGAAATGATTCCGAAGCTTGGCCCGAAGCTGGCCGCCGGCCTGCGGCGCCGGGGCTTCTTGAAATGAGAGAAAGGATGGAGCGAGGATGAGCAAAAAGAAGGAGAACTGCCGTTATCCCCTGGATCCTCTGGTTGAGGTCATGGAAAGGCTTCTGGGGGAAGGGGGCTGCCCCTGGGACCGGGAGCAGGACCATCTCTCCCTGCGCCAGTACCTGCTTGAAGAGTGTTATGAAGTTATTGAAGCCATTGAGGAAGATAATATGCATAAATTGTGCGAGGAATTGGGAGACTTATTACTACAGATTGTCTTTCATGCCTGCCTGGCCCAGGAGCGGGGTGATTTTACCATCAGGGATGTGGTGGCCGGGGTCACGGCCAAGATGATCCGCCGCCATCCCCACGTTTTCGGCAATGTGGCCGTGCAGGACAGCGACGAAGTCCTGGTCAACTGGCAGCGCATTAAGGAAAGGGAAAGGGGCGGCCGGGCAGGGGAAAGCATCCTGGACGGGATTCCCAGGCAGCTGCCGGCCCTGCTCAGGGCCAAAAAGCTCCAGGCCCGGGCGGCCCAGGTGGGTTTCGACTGGGAAGATGTGGACGGGGCCTGGGAAAAGGTTGAGGAGGAGCTGCAGGAATTAAAGGAAGCCGGCCAAAAGGGGGACGCGCAGGCCATTGAGGAAGAAATAGGGGATTTGCTGTTTGCCGTTGTCAATGTGGCCCGCTTTTTGGCGGTGGAGCCGGAGACGGCCCTGACCCGGACCAACAATAAATTTGTCAAAAGGTTTCACTACATTGAGAACCAGGCCCGCCGGGCCGGGCGGAAGCTGCAGGAAATGACCTTGGCGGAAATGGACAACTTGTGGAATAAAGCAAAAAATAATGGTAAACTTTGCGAAAAAGACCATTGAGAAGCAGGAGTTTCAGGGCTGGCAGCGAAAATACTTACCGAGATCACTATATTTTTCAAGGAGGCGAGAGCATGAACAAGGGGGAACTGGTAGCCAGGGTTGCCGATAAAGCTGACCTGACCAAAAAGGATGCGGAAAAGGCGATCAACGCAGTTTTTGAAACTATTCAGGAAGCGCTGGCAGCAGGGGAGAAGGTACAGCTGATTGGCTTTGGAACCTTTGAAGTCCGGGAACGGAAAGCCCGTATGGGACGGAATCCCCAGACCGGGGAGGAAATTGAAATTGCAGCGGCCCGGGTGCCAGCCTTTAAAGCGGGCAAGGCCCTGAAGGATGCCGTTGCCGAATAAACCCTTTTGCCAGGAAAAAATCAGGTTCTCGGCGGGGACCTGATTTTTCATTTGCAACATTGGGGGATGGGGGCTGATGCTTTGCGCCTGGACAAATATTTACAGGTGTCCCGCCTGGTAAAACGGCGGACCCTGGCCAAGGCCATCTGCACCCAGGGACGGGTACAAATCAACGGCCGGGTGGCCAAGGCGGGGGCAGAGGTAAAGGCGGGCGACAGGCTGCAGCTGGATTTTGGCCGGCGCACCCTGGTCGTTGAGGTGCTGGCGGTGCCGGAGGGGGCGGTCAAGGCAGGGGAGGCCGCCTCCCTCTACCGGGTAATCGAGGAGAAGAGGGAGGAGGAACCCCTGGTATAGAAAGGCTTCCCTTCCCACATAATAGGGCTGAGAGGTGTTTAGAACGGGGACCGGCACGCTGGGACACCCCCGGCGCCGGGCCCTGGGAACAGAGCCCAAACAGCCCAGATGTGGGGGGGTAAAGGATGAAAAAGCAAAGGATCCTCCTCGGCCTGCTCCTCTTGGCCCTCCTTGCCGGCGGCTGCAGCCTCCTCAGGAGGCCGGAAAAGGCACCGCCGCCCCGGGAAGAGGCCCGGGAGGAGGAACCCCAAAGCCGGGTCCTCCAGCTGGCCGAGGCAGGGAAGGAACCGACCCTGCAGGTTTATATCCACGAGACCGGGGAAACCAGGGAGATGAAGTTTGAAGAATACCTGGCCGGGGTGGTGGCGGCAGAGATGAAGACCGACTGGCCCCTGGAAGCCCTGGCGGCCCAGGCCATTTTGGCCCGGACCTTCACCCTGGAAGCCATCAAAAGTAAAGGAGGGGCTCCCATGCACGGCACCGATGCCTGCACCCTGGTGGAGCACTTCCAGGCCTATGACGCTGCCGCCGTCAATGACCGGGTGCGGGAAGCGGTGGAGATGTCCCGGGGAATGGTTGCCACCTATAAGGGGGATTACATCAAGGCCTGGTTCAGCGCCTATGCCGGGGAAAGAACGGCTATGGCCAGGGAAGGCCTGGCTTTTCGGGAGGAGGAGCCGCCCTATATCAAGAGTGTCAGGAATCCCGGCGCCAAATACGCCCCGGCGGAAGACAGGGAATGGACGGCGGTCTTTACCAAGGACCAGATCCGGGCCGCCCTGGCGGAGCTGAACCGGGAGCCGGGGCCGGTCAATGAGGTGGCCATAGCCGAAGAGGGACCGACGGGCAGGGCTGTAACCATCCGCGTCGATGATGTGGAGGTGGCCGGGGCCGATTTTCGGATTGCCCTGGGGAGCACCGAGCTGAAGTCGATCCTTTTAGATGAAATTACCGTGGCGGGGGATAAGGTTACCTTCAAGGGGAGGGGTTACGGTCACGGGGTGGGGATGTGCCAGTGGGGTGCCTACGCTCTGGCCAAAGAGGGCCGCTCCCCGGAAGAGATAGTCCGGTATTACTTTAAGGATGTGGAAATTGAGAGGCTGTGGAAGTAAAGATAAGATTGGACGCGCCCCGGGCGCGTTTTTTCTTTTCCGGGGCCAAAGGCCACATTCCTGTCATAAGCCCCGTCCACCTGGCATAACTATCCACCAAGGGGCCTTCCAGTAAACAGTGAACAGTGTTAAAGGGGGAGGTATGGGGTGGATAATAAATTGAAGGTGGAAGACCATCACAAGTTGATTCTGCTGGACCGGGAGCAGCTGGAGGTTTCCGGCGTCCAGGGCGTGGTCAATTTTGACGATCAGGAAATTGTGGTGGAGACCAACCGGGGGGTTCTGAAAATAACCGGTTCCGAGCTCCATATTAAGCACCTGGATTTGGAGGCGGGGAAAATGGAGGTAGAGGGTTTATTTGCCGCCCTGGAATACACCCAGAGCCCGGGGGCCAAGGGCAGGGGACTTTTTGGCCGGCTCTTTCGCTAGGGGTCCCGAGGGGGGAGGGCGGTGACCAGTGCCGAGCAGCAGCTCATCACCCTCGGCTGGATGGTAGTAACGGGGGCAGGAGTTGGTTTGTTTTTTGACCTCTACCGGGTTGCCCGGGGATTGATCCGGCCCCGGTGGTTGTTGACCGCCCTGGGAGACGGCCTTTTCTGGCTCTTCGTGGCCGGCTTTACCTATGGGGTGCTCCTGCAGGTAAATTTTGGGGAAGTCCGTTCTTATATTTTCCTCGGCATTATTCTGGGCCTCCTTTTGTATTACCGCCTGCTGAGTCCCCTGGTGCTGAAACTGGCCTTAAAATTGCTGGGGGTCTTACGCCGGCTGGTTGCGCTGGCAAAGGGGATTTTTATTGCCCTGCTCTTGCGGCCCCTCAATCGCCTTCTTGGTTTCTGCCTGGCTCCCCTGCGGTGGCTGCGGAAGGGAGCCGCCCGGCTGGCGGCCAGGGGAAGGGGCTGGGCTGGGAGAACCGCCAGGGGTCTGGGCCAGGCCCTGCGCCGGCCCCTGCGCATGCTGTACCGGCTCCTGAAATATAAACTCCTCTTCTTTACCAGAAAAAAGTAAAGGGGAACTTCCCCGCCAGGGAGGAGTTTCCTTTCTTTCTGTAGAAACAAAGGGGACAAGGGAGCCGCCGCTAAGGGCCCAAGGGGAGGTGCACTGCTGTGGCCGTCTCTCCTTACTTGCAAAGGAAGAGGGTTAGCAAAAGAAGATACCGGGGGGGAAGAAGAACCCTCCTGCTGGTGGCATGCCTCCTGCTGGGACTTATCCTTTATACCAGTTCCGATAACATTGTGCGGATCTGGGGGATGTACCGGGAGATCCAGGAGCTGGAAGAACAGATTGCCGAAATGGAAGCAGAGAACCAGCGGCTGGCAGAAATGGTGAAGGTGATGGAGACCGGGGCCTGGGTGGAACAGGCGGCCCGGGAGGAATTGGGCCTGGTAAAACCGGGGGAAATAATCCTGATTCCCCGCTGGGAAGAATGATTGCTTTCCTTGACAGGGCGGGGCTATCCCTATATACTATAAACGATGAAAATGTCTCCAGCGGACTTATACTTTAAGGAGGAACAACTGGAGGATGTCCTTGGAAGTTGGGAGCATTGTGGAAGGGACAGTTACCGGGATCACAAGTTTTGGGGCCTTTGTGGAACTGCCGGGGGGCACTACGGGCCTGGTCCACATTTCGGAAGTTGCCGATGCCTATGTCCACGATGTTAAGGATTATTTAAAGGAAAACGATAAGGTCAAAGTCAAGGTCATCAGCATCAAAGAGGGAAAGATAGGCCTCTCCATCCGTCAGGTCAATAATCCGGACAGCAGCAGGCCCAGAGCCATGTCTCGGTCCCCACGTCACGGGCAGAACCTGTCCTTTGAGGACAAGCTGGCCCGGTTCCTGAAGGAAAGTGATGAGCGGCTGGCAGAACTGCGCCGGAGCACCGATGCCAAGCGCGGGGGGCGGGGCACCAAGTATTCTTAATAGGCTTCAGCGAAAGGATTAGGAGCATTCCCTGGGGGGAATGCTTATTTGTTAGAAGGAAAGATGCCGGGGTGACAGGAGAGGGCTTCCTGTCGCTTTATTGGTGAAGGGGAGGTTTAAGGATGGTCCTGTGGGCTGCCATTGATATCGGAACCAATTCTACCCGCCTCCTGGTGGCCGAGGTCGGGGAAGGGGAAATTATTCCCCGGGAGCGGGATTTGGTTACTACCCGTCTGGGTGAAGGCCTGACCCGGGTGGGAAGGCTGGGAGAGGAGGCCCAGCGGCGCACCATTGTAGCTGTGACCGCCTTTTGGGACCGGTGCCGGCGCCTGGGGGTGGAAAGGGTCCGGGTGGGGGCCACCAGCGCCGTCCGGGAGGCGGCCAACGGGGAGGAGTTTTCCCGGCGGCTTCAGGCGGCCACGGGACTGGAAGTGGAGATATTTTCAGGGGAAAGGGAAGCCAGGCTGAGTTTTTTGGGGGTAACGGGACAATTGCCCCTGGCCGCCGGCGGCCCCACCCTGGTAATAGATATCGGGGGCGGGAGTACTGAGCTGATCCGGGGAGAGGGAGGGAAAATCGATGCTGCCGTCAGCCTTCCCCTGGGGGCCGTCAGGCTGACGGAAGCCTTTCTGCCCCGCTGGCAGGCGCCGGTAACTCCCCTCCAGTTACAGGGCCTGCGGCAGAAGATAGGGGAAGTTCTGGCGGGAGTCGAGGACAAATTCTTTGCCCCGGCCGGCGAACCTCTCCTGGTGGTGGGTGTGGGCGGCACAGTCACCACCCTGGCCGCCATCTACCTGGGCCTGGAAAAATATGTGCCGGAATTGATCCATGGAACTGTGCTGCCCAGGGAAAATCTGGAACAAATTTTAGAAAAACTGTGCCGCCTGGATCTGGACAGCAGGAAAAAGGTGACGGGCTTGCAGCCGGAGCGGGCCGATATAATTGTGGCCGGTGCAGCCATACTCACTACCTTTTTGCAGCATTTCCAGCTCCCCGAAGTTATTGCCAGTGAGGGTGATATCCTGCCGGGAATGCTGGTGGAACTCCGGCAGGAATTGGGGTCTTGAGCTCCCTTACCTTGGTTGGGTAGTGGGACGGCAAAGGCCCGGCCCGGTTTTGCTCTGCCTGCGGCGGCAATTATTTGCCCTCCTGGAATATGCATAAATGCCTCGAAAAGGGTACAGACTAATTCCAGGAGGTGAAAAGAATGGCAGAAGAAGGCCGGAATGGTATGCAGGGCGGCGGTGAAGGTATGGGTCGGGGAGGGAACATGGGACAGTCCACCACCTTGCTGGGACACGTGATCCGGTTTATCGTCTCTGCTCTGGTGCTGATGCTGGTCGGTTACATTGTTCCCGGCTTTTCCCGCCTGACCTTTGGCAATGCCCTTCTGGCAGCCATTGCCATTGCCGTCGTCGGTTACCTCATTGAGATGGTGGCCGGGAAGAGTATATCACCCTACGGCCACGGTATTGTTGGGTTCATCGTCTCTGCTGTCGTCATCTATGCGGTCCAGTTTTTTGTGCCGGGTTTGAGTGTTTCCATCCTCGGCGCCCTGCTGGCTGCTGTGGTCATTGGGATAATTGATATGTTTGTACCGACGATGCTTAGATGACAGAAAAGGAGATAATTGGCCCTCAGGCGGCGGGGGACTGGCTACAAGGGGTCCCCCGCTCAATGTTTGGTTTTCAGGTGGCTTGATCTTTTCCGCATATATGCTATAATGATTGTCGGAACGGAATTAATTCAACGCGGGGTGGAGCAGTCAGGTAGCTCGTCGGGCTCATAACCCGGAGGTCGCTGGTTCAAATCCAGCCCCCGCAACCAATAATTTATCCTGGCGGCGTAGCTCAGTTGGCTAGAGCATGCGGTTCATACCCGCAGTGTCGGGGGTTCAAATCCCTCCGCCGCTACCA
>DUTA01000008.1 GCA_012842325.1 Bacillota bacterium
CCTTGTTGACCGCCGCCTGGAGGGCAGTGAGCTGGGTAATAATTTTGCTGCATTCTTCTCCCTCGGCCACCATCCTCTGGATGCCCCGGGCCTGCCCCTCGATCCGCCGCAGACGGTTGATAATTTTGGTCCTGGCCTCGTCCACACCGGTATGCTCCATTCTGCCGTCACCTCCCAGATAGTAGAGTTCCCCATCAGAAACTTTACTACCCTCTCTTGCCTTAACCCATCCCCCTTCCCAGCAGGCGCCGGTGCTCCCTGGCAATGCAGCGGTCCATGACCACCTCCATCCCGGCGGCAAGGGCCTCCCCGGCCGCCTCCCGGTGCACAATCCCCTCCTGCAGCCACAGGACCGCCGCCCCCCTGGCAATGGCTTCCCGCACAATGCCCGGCACATGTTCCGCCCGGCGAAAGACATTGACCACATCTACCGGCCCCGGGATCGCCCCCAGGGTCGGATAGGCCTTTTCCCCCAGGACCGTGTCCAGGCGGGGGTTGACGGGGATAATCCGGTAGCCGGCCTGCTGCAGGTACCTGGCCACCTGGTAGCTGGGCCGGGCCGGATCATCGGAAAGCCCGACCACCGCTATGGTGGTATTTTCCCTGAGGATGCGGGTCAGCTGGGAATCTGTGGGGGGCTGATAACTTTTTTCCATGGAACTCCTCCTCCCTCTGCGGCCGGTTTTTTCAGCCGTTCTTTCTTATACTGCCTCTTTCTCGCCCTCTCATACCCGCCAGGGTATCTATCTCCATAGTAGCCCAGGCCCGGGCCGGTGTCAACCGCCGATCTTTGCCCCGGGCCGCCCGGGGGGGAAGGAGGAATCGACGGCATAAGGGCGTATTTTTCCTTTAAATAAC
The DNA here is from genome assembly GCA_012842325.1 of Bacillota bacterium. Taxonomy (GTDB): domain Bacteria; phylum Bacillota; class DTU030; order DTU030; family DTU030; genus DTU030. Next base: position 859 of record DUTA01000008.1, read on the forward strand.
ATTATAGTTGAGAGGAGCAGCAGAAAATGATACCCGATCCCATTGCCTTTACCATTGGACCCTTTTCCGTCCGCTGGTACGGCCTGCTAATCGCCACGTCCATTCTCATCGGTATTGCCATCGCCTCCAGGGAGGTGGAACGCCAGGGTCTGGACCTGGACCAATTCTACAATGTGATCCTGGTGGCCATCCCCTGTGGTTTGTTGGGCGCCCGCTTTGCCTACGTAATCTTCCGCCTGGATTATTACGGCCAGAACCTGGCGGAGAGCTTCATGATCTGGAAGGGGGGGCTCTCCATCCACGGTGCCATCATCGGGGGGCTCCTGGCCGGCTATGCCATGGCCCGCCATTACCGCCTGCCCTTTCTCAAACTGGCGGATATAGCCGCCCCCTGCTTTATCCTGGGCCAGGCCATCGGGCGCTGGGGCAACTATTTCAACCAGGAGGCTTACGGTTATCCCACGGATCTTCCCTGGGCCATGTACATCGCCGGCGCCTACCGGCATCCCACCTTCCTCTATGAATCCCTCTGGAATCTGGCCGTTTTCTTTTTCCTCCTCCGGCTGCGCCGCCGGGAAGGTCTCCGGGACGGGGATGTTTTCCTGGCGTATGCCGTCGGCTACTCCATCGGCCGTTTCATCGTCGAGGGTTTCCGGACCGACAGCGTCATGTTTGGTCCCTTCCGGGCCGCCCAGCTGGTCAGCATCGCCATCATAATAGCGGCAGCCCTCTACCGGTACTGGTGGCAGCCCCGGCACCCGGGCCAGGAAGCAACCCTTGAGGAAGAGGCCCAGAAAAGCCAGCCGCTGAATCCCTGAAACGGCAAGGGGACGCCCCCATGGGGCGTCCCCTAATTGTTCTC
>DUTA01000102.1 GCA_012842325.1 Bacillota bacterium
AAGAGACGCCTTCTGCAGGAATTGCTGTCCCGCGGGATTCAACGTTCCCTTGCAGAAGCCCTTTTGGCTGAGATACCAGACAGCGCGGAATTGGACCGGGCCCGGGCTTTAGCCAGGAAAAAACTGCACTCGTTGACCAACACCGGCAGGTTCAAGACTTATCGCCGCCTGGCCCAATATTTGACCCGGCAGGGTTTTGCCCCGGAAATAAGCCGGAGGGTTTTGGATGAAGTTTTTCCAGCCAAAGAGTAGAGTGTTCTTCCAGGGCTGGTGGGAAAGTTTTCTTTCTCCGCCCGGTGCCCGGCTTCTGCCCCGTATCATCCTGTCTACTTGACAAGGCTTGTAAAACCCTTTACAATCTATGATAAAGGATCATGTTTGCCAACATGGTGAGCAGCAGATATAGGATTTCATAGCCTGTGTGGGAACTGAAAAGGGGATACTGGGAACGATAAGTTTTCGAGGGTAAGCCTCAGAGGGGAAGAAATGTTGCTTGAGAGGTGTCTCTGAAAAGCCGAGTTCCGACTCGGCTTCTTTTGCGATTAAGCTTAAAAGGGGGGAGGTGAAGAGATATTTTTGGGTCAATACTACCAATGCTTGGCCTTGCCCTGGTAGCCTTTGTTGTAGGTTACTGGGCTCGTAAATATATCGCCGAGGCAAAGATTGCTTCGGCAGAAGAAGCAGCCAGAAGGATACTGGAACAGGCGGAAAAGGATGGAGAAGCCAAGAAGAGGGAAATAACCCTGGAAGCAAAGGAAGAGATCCATAAGCTCCGGGCAGACCAGGAGCGGGAGTACAGGGAACGCCGCAATGAGCTGCAGCGTATGGAAAGAAGGGTTGTCCAAAAGGAAGAGGCCCTGGACCGGAAAATGGAGCTTATGGAGAAGAAGGAAAATGAGCTTGCTGCCAGAGAGGCTGAGGTCCAAAAGATAAAGGAAGAGCTCGAGGAGCTCTACCAAAAACAGTTGGCCGAATTGGAAAGATTGTCAGGCCTGTCTTCCGAAGAGGCCAAGAATATCCTCCTGGCCAACATTGAGAAGGAAATCCGTCATGAGGCGGCCATGATGATCAAGGAAATTGAAAGCCAAGCAAAGGAAGAGGCGGAAAGGCGGGCGAAAAAACATATAGCCCTGGCCATTCAACGCTGTGCTGCCGATCATGTCGCCGAGACGACGGTTTCCGTAGTTTCCCTGCCCAGTGATGAGATGAAAGGCAGGATTATCGGTCGCGAGGGTAGGAATATAAGGGCTTTGGAGACTTTAACGGGGATAGATCTCATTATCGACGATACACCGGAAGCCGTTATACTGTCGGGCTTTGATCCCATCAGGCGGGAAATAGCCCGGATTGCCCTGGAAAAACTCATAGTTGATGGCCGCATTCATCCTGCCCGCATCGAAGAAATGGTGGAAAAAGCGAAGAAGGAAGTCGATAACATTATCCGGGAAGAAGGGGAACAGGCGATCTTTGAGGCCGGTGTCCACGGCCTTCACCCTGAACTGGTTAAGTTATTGGGGCGGCTCAAATACCGCACCAGTTACGGGCAGAATGTTCTCCAACATTCCCTTGAGGTTGCCCACCTCTGTGGCGTAATGGCTGCGGAAATAGGGGCCGACATCCAATTGGCGAAGCGGGCGGGTCTCCTGCACGATATTGGGAAGGCAGTAGACCATGAAATAGAAGGCCCCCACGTGAAGATTGGTGAAGAGCTGGCACGGCGTTACAATGAACCGCCGGAGGTAGTCCATGCCATTGCCGCTCACCATGGCGATATCGAGCCCAATTCCATAGAGGCTATTTTAGTCCAGGCAGCCGATGCCATCTCTGCTGCTCGACCGGGAGCACGGCGGGAAACCCTGGAGGCTTATATCAAACGCTTGCAAAAGCTGGAGGAAATAGCCGATTCCTTTGATGGCGTTGACAAGGCCTTTGCCATCCAGGCCGGCCGTGAGATAAGAATAATGGTCAAGCCGGATAAAATCGATGATCTGGCCACCATTCGTTTGGCCAGGGATATTGTCAAAAAGATTGAAAGCGAGCTGGATTATCCCGGACAGATCAAGGTGAATGTGATCCGGGAAACACGGGCCGTAGAGTATGCAAAGTAGGCGGTATCACCGCCTACTTTTTGTGAAGGGAGACGGGGGAGAGTTTAATAACAGAGAGAAGGACGGGTTTTGATGAAGATTTTGGTCATTGGCGACATAGTTGGCCGCACGGGACGCCAGCTGGTGCAAAGGTTGCTACCTGAACTGAGGGAGAAATATGGGCCCGCCCTGGTAATTGCCAATGGCGAAAATGCGGCGGGGGGAGCGGGCATCACCCCGGCCATTGCCAGGGAACTCTTTGGCTATGGAATCGATGTCATTACTTCCGGGAATCACATCTGGGACAAGAAGGAAATAATACCTTTTTTCGACCAGGAAGAGCGGCTGATCCGGCCGGAAAATTATCCTGCGGGTACCCCGGGACGGGGTTGGGTGGTAGTAAGGAGCTCCTCCGGCATCCCCGTTGCCGTCACCAATTTTGCCGGGCGGACCTTTATGGATAACCTGGACTGTCCCTTTCGCTGTGCCGATACCCTGCTTTCCTCCCTGCAGGAACAGGCAAGGATAATCCTGGTTGATTTTCACGGTGAGGCCACGTCGGAAAAACAGGCCTTTGGCTGGTATCTGGATGGCAGGGTTTCTGCCGTTTTTGGCACCCATACCCATGTCCAGACGGCCGATGAGCGCATCTTAAGCAAAGGGACGGCCTATATAACCGATATTGGCATGACGGGACCGGCCGAGGGAATCATCGGGGTGGAGAGGGAGACGGTGATCAAGCGTTTTATAACCCAGATGCCCCAACGCTTTCAGCCGGCCAAGGGTCCCGGGGAACTGAACGGGATCCTGTTGGACATCGATGAAGTTACCGCCACCAGCCTGGGGATAAAAAGGATCACTGAATGTGGCTGAGGGTAAAGAAATAATGTTGTAAATTTTTCCGCATGTTTTTCTTCGGCGGCAGGAATTTGGCCTTTTCCAGCGAATACATCAATTACAGGGAAAAAATCAAGAAAGGGTATGAAAAAGGAGGGCTAAACAGGATGGAAGTTTTGAAAGTTTCTGCCAAATCAAATCCCAATTCTGTAGCAGGGGCTTTAGCAGGAGTCCTTAGGGAACGTGGGTGCGCCGAAGTTCAAGCCATCGGTGCCGGGGCCCTCAACCAGGCAGTGAAAGCAGTGGCTATAGCCCGCGGTTTTGTTGCCCCGGGTGGAATAGATCTCATTTGTATCCCTGCTTTCACGGATATCGAGATTGACGGTGAAGAAAGAACGGCAATCAAATTGATTGTCGAACCCCGGTAAGGAAATAATTTCCGGTTTGCTAAGAAGCCTGCCTGTTTATTCTAAAGGAATAGACAGGCTATTTTATTGAGAAGCGGCAGAATAGCTGGGACACTTTTGCTGATGGAGGCATTGGGGTAATGGTTGCCGACTTACACGTTCACACCACGGCATCGGACGGCACCCTGGAACCGGAACAGATTGTTGCCAGGGCGGCTGAACTGGGGCTGACAGCAGTTGCCATCACCGATCACGACACGGTAAAAGGAGTTGGCCGCGCTGTGCGGGCAGGGCGCAGATTCGGCTTGCATGTCATTCCCGGCGTAGAGCTGAGTACTGTCCTGGGGGAGGAAGAGGAGCTTCATATCCTGGGCTTGTTTATCGATTACCGGGACCCTGTTTTGAACCGGGTCCTGGTATCCTTGCGCCGGGCAAGATGGCGCCGGATGAAAGAGATGACCAGGAAGATAAACCAATTAGGCCTCCCGGTATCCTGGGCGCGGGTACAGGAGCTGGCCGGCCAGGGAGCGGTGGGGCGCCCCCATTTGGCCCGGGCCCTGGTGGAAAAAGGGTATGTTTCATCGGCCGGCGAGGCCTTTAGCAAGTATATCGGCAGGGGATGTCCGGCTTATGTTCCCCGTCCCCGCCTGCGGCCGGAAGAGGCAATCAGGCTCATCCGGTATGCCCGGGGTATTCCTATCCTTGCCCATCCGGGCTGGATAGCCCGGGGACGGGTGCAGCACCTGGTGGCTGCGGGGCTGATGGGCCTGGAGGTATTTCATCCCCGGCACGATTCGCCCACTACCCACAGATTATACCGGTTGGCCAAGGGCTGGCGGTTGCTCCCTTCAGGTGGCTCTGATTTCCATGGCTTGCCCGGTGAGGGCAGGGAGCTGGGGACAGTGGCCATACCGGCAGAATATGTCTCTGCCCTGATTAACAGCAGGAAAAAATACCTGGGATAAAGGGAAAGCTGGCGTCAGAGTTCTAAAGCCCCCACCCTCTGCTTAGAATAAAAGGGAAGGGTTATGAGGGAGGGGGTAGTCCGATTGCGGCTGCTTTTTTTGAACCGCCGGCTGGGACGGAACGCTGTTTTGGCACTGGGACTGCTCTTGCTATTTTTTGGGGGCAGGTTGGTTTATCAAACCCAACATCCTCCCCTCGGCGCCCGGGAGATTGTACACAAGGGCCTGGAAAACCTCGAGGCTGCCTACAGCTACCGCTACAGGTTGACTGCCGTCAGCAATATTGATGGTAAGGAGACCATCCTGACAGATATAGAAGGGATGTGGAATGCGCCGGACCGCTATTATATTAAGGGTGAGACCCTGGACAATCCTCTGGAAGCTTACATAATTGGCAATGAATTTATAGTACGGGACCCCCAGGGTTCCTGGATCAGCTTCCAGGCAGGCCAGGGACCCTCCCTCCTCAGGGAAACGGTATTGTTCTCAGAAAGTCCCCTTTCTGATTTGCGGCGCCTCCATTCGCTAGAGCTGGGGGGAGAAGGGGATTTTGCCGGGCAGAAATGTTACATCATCGAAGGAAAACTGGCAGGGGTAACCAACCCCCTCTGGCAAGTCTTCTGGCAGGATTTTGCCTGCCGGCTGTGGATCGACAAAAAGGAAATGCGCCTGTGGCGTCTTGAGCTTCATGGGACCAGTATTGGATCCAATGATAGTTTATTAGTTTCTTTAGAAATAAGCGACTATGATGCCAAACTGGTCATATCACCGCCGGAATTAGATACACAATAAATGGATTAGTGGGGTATATTTATTCCAATTAACAGCCTTGTCGGCGGAAAAAAGTTGCCGGCAAGGCCGTTTTTTTTTATTAAGGGAACACTGGCCCCTTGAGAACCAGCAGTTTTGGGCTGTAATACCCGTTAGAGACAGGGGAGAAGCGATTGTGCTATATTTTTTTATTTGCCCCGGGAGGATTTTTTGCCAGGAAACCGAATAGCAATAAGTAGAAGAACCATTAACCAAACCATTGATCCTTTATGGACCAGATTAAGACCTGCAGAGGGGCACCCTTTGTTTGACAAGTTAGTGTGGGCACCTTCCAGCCCAGCTTTCTGGCATCATCACCCACTGCTCCTGGTGCAGGAGTTTGCTGGGGCAAGAAAGGGGGGAGCTGGTAGAGGGACTTATTATGGGGAGTATGGCGGGAGGAGAGTAGAGATACAAAGGAGGGAACTGCTTTTATGGGAGAGGAAAAGAACAATGTTTTGGCTGGTGTCCAGGAACATATTAAAAAGGTCTGTGATTCCCTGGGAATGGAACCGGCAGTATACGAAATCTTAAAGGAACCCCTGCGTTTTTACGAGGTTACCTTTCCAGTCAAGATGGACGATGGTACAATAAGAATGGTCAAGGGCTACCGTTCCCAGCATAACGATGCCTTGGGACCGGCTAAAGGGGGCGTGCGCTTCCACCCGGGTGTTTATGCCGACGAGGTAAAGGCTTTATCTGCCTGGATGACCATCAAATGTGCCATTGCCAATTTGCCCTATGGGGGCGGCAAAGGTGGCGTTGTCATCGATACCCGGGAGCTTTCAGAAGGGGAGCTGGAACGGGTCAGCCGGGGCTATATCCGGGCCATTGCCCCTTATATTGGACCCCTCGTGGATATCCCGGCCCCGGACATGGGCACCAATCCTAAAGTGATGGGCTGGATGGTCGATGAATACTGTAAACAGGTCGGTTACCATGCGCCGGGTGTAATTACCGGGAAACCCATCATCGTCGGTGGTTCCCTGGGACGGGGTCCGGCCACAGGCCGGGGAATAATGCTGACCTTCAAGCGGTTTGCCCAGGCGGAAGGGTTTGATCCCAAGGGGATGCGGGTTGCCATCCAGGGGTTTGGCAATGTGGGCCGGAGTGCCGCCCTTCATCTCCATGAGTTGGGCTGCAAGGTTGTGGCCATAAGTGATATTTCTGGGACAGTATACAACAGCAAAGGACTGGACGTTCCCGCCCTGGCCAAATATGCAGAGAAGAACCCGGATAATCTGAAGGATGCGCCGGGGGAACATGAAGTCTCTGCCGATACGCGATATGCCCTCGAGGTGGATGCCGACGCCATCTTCCCCTGTGCCCTGGAAAACCAGATTACCGAGGAAAATGCACCCCGGATTAAGGCCAAGTATGTCATTGAAGGGGCAAACGGGCCGACCACTACTGCCGCCGACCAGATCTTGCAGGAGCGGGGCATTAAGGTAGTCCCCGATGTACTGGCCAATACCGGCGGGGTTACCGTCTCTTATTTCGAGTGGGTGCAAAACCTCCAAAACTACTACTGGACGGAAGAGGAAATAAACGAAAAACTGGAGATCAACATGAACAAGGCCTTCGATGACCTGTACGCTATGCACAAAAAGCATAATGTCGATATGCGTACGGCCGCCTACATGGTAGCCATCGATAAATTGGCGCGGGCAATGAAGGCCAGGGGATGGTTCTAGAATAATAATTCGGGCCGTTGAACCCTTTCCAGGGTTCAACGCCCGACTTCTTTTCCAATTGCGAGCCGTTGGCGCCTCTACGGGGTAGCTTTTGCAACAGGGAGAATTGTTCAGCTCTGGAGGAAGTGCTGTGACAAAGAATAGTTCAGGAATAAGTTTAAAACATAAAAGTGGGATTCCCCTCTATGTCCAGCTGAAAAATCAGATCAAGAAGCGGATTCAATTGGGACAGTGGCCCCCGGGCCAGAAGCTGCCCACAGAACGGGAACTGGCCGATGAACTGGGTATCAGCCGCAATACGGTCAGCAGTGCCTATAAAGAATTGGAAGCAGAGGGCATCCTCGTATCCCAGCAGGGAAGAGGTACTTTCGTGGCCAATAAGGCTGAACTGTGGACAGGGCAGGACAGAAAAGAAAAACTTCTCAAGGTTATTGATCTGGCCATAGAAGAAGCTACCCAGCTGTCCTTCCGGCTCGATGAATTTTTGGTTATTGCCCTGGAGCGCGCCCGGGAAAAGAAGGAATTCCTCCGCTTGGTGCGCCTCGCCTTTGTAGCCAGCACCGAGGAATATTGCCAGTATTTTGTGCAGGAATTGGAACCGCGGGCGGGGGTTACCATCAAACCAATTTTGCTTTCCCAACTCTATGAGAATAAAGGCTTATTGGCAACAATCTTTGCAGAAATAGACCTGATCGTAACCACATTTTTCTACTTAAATGAAGTAAAGGAGCTGCTTTCCCACCTGGGTAAACCCATCCTCGGTATTGCCATGAACCTTGAGCCAGAAACCATTGTGGAACTGGCTCGCATTCCCGAAGGGAAAAAGATTGGGCTGGTATGTCGTTCAGAACCCTTTGCCCGACATTTCCTGGAAACGTCGGATTGTATTGGCATTGGCAGCCACCGGTTAGCTGTAACCCAATCCACGTCGGCCCTTGAGCTGAAAAGCTTACTGGATAAAGTAGATGTAGTGGTCGTGTCATCTGATCGCAGGGAGGATGTTCTGCCCCTTGTCGGAGAGAGTAAGCCCCTTATTGAATTGAGATATCGTCCCGATCTGGGCTCTATTAATAATATCAAATCAGCTATACTGGAGCTGCAGGAGAAACAATGACTCTTTCCCTCCTGTGCTCGCAGGCCAGGAAACCGGAGGTGAAAAGAACTTGAAAAAAGAAGAAAAAGAAAAAAAGGTCCAGATTGACGTCAATCTGGATTGGTGCAAGGGTTGCGGAATCTGTGTTGCCTTTTGTCCCAAGAAGGTGTATGACCGGATGCCTGATGGCAAACCGAAGGTAGCCCGCCCGGAGGACTGCATCCAATGCATGCTGTGTGAACTGCGCTGTCCCGATTTTGCCATAAACGTGGGAGGTGAAGCCAATGGGAGAAAATGATCGACAAGCTGTCTTGATGTCGGGTAATGAAGCCTGTGTTGAAGGAGCCCTTCTGGCAGGAATTAGATTCTTTGCCGGCTACCCCATAACCCCCTCCACGGAAATTGCCGAGGGATTGGCAAAACGCCTGCCCCGGTACGGGGGTAAGTTTATTCAGATGGAAGATGAAATTGCCAGTATGGCGGCGGTAGTGGGCGCTTCCCTGGCCGGTGCCAAGGCCATGACGGCTACCAGTGGTCCCGGCTTTTCATTAAAGCAGGAGAATATTGGCTTCGCTGCTATGGCGGAGGTACCCTGCGTGGTGGTCAATGTCCAGCGCTTCGGCCCCAGCACGGGCTTACCAACCTCCCCTGCCCAGGGCGATATTATGCAAGCCCGCTGGGGAACCCATGGCGATCACCCCGTCATTGCCCTCATGCCGGCTTCGGTGCAGGAATGCTTGACCCTGACGGTTGAGGCCTTTAATCTGGCCGAAGAGTACAGAACACCGGTTATCCTCCTCATGGATGAAGTGGTCGGTCACATGCGGGAAGGGATACTGCTGCCCCGGAAAGAAGAAATTGTACTAAAAGAGCGAAAAAAGCCCACTGTACCACCGGAAGAGTATCTGCCCTACAAAGCAGATCCTGATGGAATACCCCCCATGGCCAATTTCGGCGATGGTTACCGGTACCACGTGACCGGCCTGGTCCATGATGAAACGGGATTTCCCCGGGGCCGGGGGATTGACGGGGATCGGCTTGTTCGCCGCCTGGTGAACAAGGTCAAGGACAATTTTGTTCCCATGGTGGAAGAATATTTGACGGAGGATGCCGAGATCGCGGTGGTTGCCTGTGGTTCCGTGGCTCGGTCTGCCAAAAGGGCAGTTGACCTCGGGCGGGAACAGGGCATCAAAGTGGGCTTGGTCCGCCCCATTTCCATTTGGCCCTTCCCGGAAAAGGTTATCAGGGATCTGGCCGAAAAGGTAAAGGCCTTCGTTGTCCCGGAAATGAATTTGGGACAGGTTGTACTGGAAGTGGAAAGGTGTGCTTGCGGCAAAGCCGGGGTTTATGGCCTGAACCGGATCGATGCCGAGCTCATCACCCCTGATGAAATATTGACCAAGATCCAGGAGGTGAAATAGGATGGCGGTAAAAGAGTTATTGGCCAAATATACACGGATGGAAAAATTGCCCCATATCTGGTGCGCTGGGTGTGGGCACGGCATTATCCTGGGCTCGGTGCTGCGGGCGATCCAGCGCCAGAACCTGGATCCTTTCAAGACTACAGTAGTATCGGGAATCGGCTGTTCTAGCAGGGCACCGGGATATATGAAGTTTGACACCCTGCACACAACCCACGGACGGGCCCTGGCCTTTGCCACCGGCGTGAAGTTGGCCCGCCCCGAACTAAAGGTCATCGTTTTGACTGGTGACGGGGACTGTGCCGCCATCGGTGGCAATCACCTCATCCACGCCGCCCGGCGGAATATAGATTTGACCACCGTGGTATTTAACAACAGCATTTACGGGATGACCAGCGGGCAGTATTCCCCTCTCACGCCCCACAAGCGGTATGCCACCACAGCTCCCTACGGGAATGTGGACCATCCCTTTGATCTGTGCGAACTGGTGAAGGCAGCAGGAGCTACTTATGTAGCCCGGGGTACTGTCTACCACACCCAGATGCTCATTGACCTCATTGCCAAAGGGATTGAGCACAAGGGGTTTTCCTTTATCGAGGTCGTTACCAATTGTCCCACCTACTTTGGTCGTAAGAACAAGATGGGAAGCGCCGTCGACATGCTCAATTGGCTGAAGGAGCATGCTGTTCCCGTTAAGGCAGCAGCCAAATTGCCCCCGGAAAAATTGGCGGATAAATTTGTCATCGGAGAACTCCACCGGGGAGAAAGACCCGAGTATGTCGAGGAATACCAGCGGATCATCGACGGGCTGAAAGGGGAGTGATGGCATGGCCCAGTTAGAGATTCGGTTGAGCGGCTTTGGGGGACAGGGTCTGATCACAGCGGGTATCATCCTGGCCGATGCGGCGATAAAGGAGGGAAAACAGGCGGTACAAAGCCAGTCCTACGGGCCGGAGGCCAGGGGCGGTGCCAGTAAAGCGGAGGTTATTATAAGCGACACCACCATCGATTATCCCAAGGTTAAGGAACCTGCTGTCTTGTTGGCCATGAGTCAGGAGGCCTGTGACAAATATATTGCTTCCCTCCGGGATGACGGTATCCTCATCGTCGACTCCTACTATGTAAAGAAGATACCTGAAACCCGGGCCCGGGTTTATTCCCTGCCCATAACTGAATTGGCCCGGGACAAATTGGGCAAGGTTATTGTGGCCAATATTGTTGCCCTGGGGGCAACGGTTGCAATTACGGGGGCCGTTGGGCGGGAAGCCCTGGAAAAGGCAGTGTTGAGCAGGGTGCCCAGGGGAACCGAGGACCTCAACAGGGAAGCTCTTGCCCTCGGTTGGCAACTGGGGCGCGAACAGCTGGAAAAATAATTGGAGAAGGGAGGAAAGCAGGGGCGATGTTTGTCAAGGAGCGGTTGGACAGCATCAGGAAGAAGAAGCGTCAGTGGGAAGAAACTACCCTCAAGAAGGTTATAGAGCGTTTCCCGGAGCGGAAAAAGGAATTCCGCACCCTTTCGGGTCTGCCCGTAGAACGGGTCTATACCCCCGCCGAGGTGGCCGAGCTGGATTACGAAAGGGATCAGGGCCTGCCCGGGGAATACCCCTATACCCGGGGCATTCAGCCCACCATGTACCGGGGCCGTTTCTGGACAATGCGCCAGTATGCGGGCTTTGGTACTGCCGAGGAGTCCAATGAGCGTTACAAATACCTTTTAGAACAGGGCCAGACCGGTCTAAGTGTTGCCTTTGACCTGCCGACGCAAATCGGCCTGGATTCTGACCATCCCCTGGCCGAAGGGGAAGTGGGCAAGGTTGGCGTAGCCATTGATTCTCTGCAGGATATGGAAACCCTCTTTGCCGGCATCCCTTTGGATAAAGTGAGTACTTCTATGACCATCAATGCACCGGCGGCCATATTGCTGGCAATGTATATTGCCGTGGCGGAAAAGCAGGGGGTAACTCCCGAGAAGCTGGCGGGGACGATCCAGAACGACATTCTGAAGGAGTACGTGGCCCGGGGTACCTACATCTTCCCTCCCCAACCCAGTATGCGCCTGATCACCGATACCTTCGCCTATTGTTCCGCCAATCTTCCCAATTGGAACACCATCAGCATCAGCGGTTACCACATCCGGGAGGCCGGCTGCACGGCGGTGCAGGAAGTGGCCTTCACCCTGGCCAACGGGATTGCCTATGTGGAGGCGGCTATCAAAGCAGGCCTTGATGTGGATAAATTTGCTCCTCGCCTTTCCTTCTTCTTCAACGCCCACATGGATCTCCTGGAAGAGGTGGCCAAGTTCCGGGCCGCCCGGCGGCTGTGGGCCCGGATTATGAAGGAACGTTTTGGGG
>DUTA01000103.1 GCA_012842325.1 Bacillota bacterium
CAAAAGGTCCCGCACCCGGGACAGACCGGCGCCGGAATAGAGCCTTCGATTCCCGGCCAACACCAGCCAGTCGGGTCCATTATCGATGTCCAAAACAATGCCATCATATTTAACCGCCTTTTCGCGCTCCAGGTAGAGGCACAGGTCGTCGAGAACCAGTTCCACCCGCCTGTCGGCCAGGGCATTCCCGTTGAAGGCGGCAAAATATAGCCGGTTCCACCTGACAACCGGGGGCGCCACCTCAACTACAACTACCCGTTCCACCGCCCGGGACCGGAGGGCTTCCTGAAGGCTAAAACCCACACCCAAACCGCCAATCAGCAGCCGGATCCCCCCTCATGTTCCCGAGCGGGCAATGTCCTCCAGGGTTAATCTTACCATTTCCCGCTCCGACTGGCCACCGTAGGTGGCCATCAAGAAGACGCTATTGAAAACAATCTCATAATGCTCTCCCTGTCTGTAGAGGACCATTTCTCCCAGGCGGGGATCTTGATATCTTTCCACCACCTGTTTACCGGCCGGAGCCCACATTTGTACCACCTGCTTATCTCTGGGTGTTGACAATTCTGAATCCCTGTGTCAAAATACCCATAGGGGTATAATTGGAAAAAGAAGAGAGGAGTGTTACCGATGCTCAACATTACTCCCCAGGCTAGGGAAAAACTCCAGGAACTTCTGGCTGAAAAACAGGAAACCAAAACCGATCCCCTTATCCGCATATACCTCAACGGGTTTGGCTGAGGAGGACCCAGGTTTGGCCTGACTCTGGATGAGTCAGCTCGCGCAGAAGATACTGTCTTTGAAGTAGAAGGTCTTACCTTTGTTGTGGACCGGGATCTTCAGCCGTATCTGAAGGACACTACCATCGACTACCGTGCAACCTGGCTGGGCAGTGGTTTCCAAATCCGCAGCAGTGGTTCCTGCTGCTGAGAAGGGCTTCTGTTATCCAACGGCAGCGGGGACGAGAAAAGCAAGGTGCTTTAACCAGTATTATACCCGAAGGGACCGGTACAGTGGGCCGGTCCCTTCCCTGTAATTATCAGTTATAATGCAGAGGGCGGGCTCCCCCCTCCCGCCCTTCCGCCATCCCCATGCCCGTTGCCGTATCAACGCCAGGAAATTCCACGGTAAATATCGTCCCGCGGCCCAATTCACTTCCGACAGACAGCCTTCCTCCATTTCCCTCGACCAGCCGCCGGGAAATGGCCAGGCCCAGGCCCAACCCGTTATTTTTCCCCCTGGTATAAAAGGGTTCGAAGATGTGGACCAGTTCTTCCCGGGGAATCCCCGGTCCATTGTCGCTGATCTCCAGCCGCACCCAGCAGCCCTTTTCCTTCACAGCGAGCCGGACCAGACCACCGGGCGGCAAGATCTCCAGGGCGTTGCCCACAATATTGAGGATCACCTGTTTGAGCTGGTCCGGGTCTACCTCTACCGGATGGACTTCCCGGCACTGCTGCACCTCAAGTTCTATACCCTTGAGAAGGGCCCGGCTGTTTAAGAACACGCCCATTTCCCTGGCTACCTGGTTGAGGTTTACCAGCTGCTTGCGGGGAGAAAGGGGGCGGGTAAAAAGCAGCAGATCCGATACAATCTTATTGACCCGGTCAATCTCTGCCAGCATAATCTGAAAGGATTCCGCCTGTTCCCTGTACCATTCGGGGTCCCTGTCCCGCAGGGAATACTGCATAATCTGCAGGCAGCCCCGCAGGGTGGTTAGGGAATTCTTTATCTCATGGGCAGCAGCGGCCACCACCTTCCCCAGGGCAGCCAGGCTTTCCTTGCGTTCCAGGACTACAATGCCGGGGCGCAACTCCTGAAAGGGTCTGGCCACCAGCCAGCTGGTAAGATAAAAGACACCAACAGCGACCAGATCGGCTTCCAGAACAGGGTTGCGTACCAATCCGGGTCCGTCCCGCCAGGCAAACCAGAAGATGGCAGCACCTGCCAGGCTGAAAGCCACAGCTCCCCAGGCCATGCCGTACCGCAGGGAAAAGACCAGGATGACCGGTAGGAAAAGGAGTTTGTAGCTGCTGTGGTACCCGCCGGTTGTATACACGAGCAGCCCCACCAAACCAATAACGGCTACCAGTTTCCCATAATCATACCAGCCCTTATTCGTACCGGTCTCCCCGGGGACAGGCAGGAAAACCTGCCAGGCCTTTTCCCCCATCCTTACCTACCCCTGTATCTTCGTTTTTCCTCTTCCCGATTACTTTTTCGCTACCCGCCGGCCATTTTCCTACCTATTGGAAAAATTTTCTAATAAATCTTTCTCACCATCCGGAGAAAAATTTAAAAAAAGTTATCCCGGGGCGGAAAATGGTGTATCATTGAAACGTCGGCTGAAATAACATATACTTAATTTGTTCGTTGCCGGGCCCCCCGGGACCGGTGTTAAAAAGAATATATGGTATTACCCAGCAGGAGTGATGTCTTGATGGCGAAACTCTTTCGCACCTTAAAACCCTTTCGCCTGTCCATTGCCGCCACCCTGACCCTGACCATGCTCAGGGTCCTTACAGAGCTTTACCTGCCTACCCTTACGGCCGCCATTGTCAATAACGGCGTTCTCAGGGGCGATACTGCCTATATCACAGCAGTCGGCAGCCGCATGCTTTTGGTGGCGGCCCTGGGCGGAATAGCTTCCATCGCGGCCAACCATCAATCGGCCCGGGTTGCTGCCGGTTTCGCCCGGGATCTGCGGGAAGAGGTTTTTTCCCGGGTGGAAAACTTCTCCCTTCACGAGTTCGATAAATTTGGCACCGCTTCCCTGATTACCCGGACCACCAACGATATCAACCAGCTGCAGATGGCCCTGCTTATGGGCCTGCGCATGATGGCAATGGCACCCCTCATGAGTATCGGCGGGATAATTATGGCCGTCTCCCTGGACCCGACCCTGTCCCTGATCTTTGTCGCCGTCCTGCCCCTCCTCTTTGTCCTGATCACCCTCATCGGCCGCCGGGGCCTCCCCCTCTTTCAAAGGATGCAGGTCAAGCTGGACAACCTGAACCTGATCCTCCGGGAGGGCCTGACGGGCATCAGGGTTATCCGGGCCTTCAATCGGGAGGATTACGAAAAAGAGCGCTTCCAAAGGGCCAACCAGGACTACACCACCTGCGCCATCAAAGTACACCAGGTAATGTCCCTGGTGCTACCGGCCATGATGCTGCTAATGAATTTGACCATAATCGGAATAATCTGGTTCGGCGGCCTGCGCATAAATGGCGGTTACATGCAGGTAGGGGACCTGATGGCCTTTATTCAGTACGGCATGCACATTATGTTTTCCCTGGTGGCCATATCCTTCATGTTAGTTCAGCTCCCCCGGGCTGCAACCTCAGCCCGCAGGATCGAAGAGATACTGGCTACGGTCCCCGAAATCCGCGATCCCCAGGTGCCGGTATCCAGAAAAGAGTGGGTCGGGTTGGTGGAATTTAGAGGGGTTACCTTCAGCTACCCGGGCGCCGAGCGTCCGGCCCTCTCTGA
>DUTA01000104.1 GCA_012842325.1 Bacillota bacterium
CTGCTTCATCAAAATGATTAAAAACGCAGAGAAAGCTGGAAGCATTCACGTTATCCAGTCTTCTACCAAAAAAATACAATAAATCACTTCGGAAGGAAAAGTACCCGAGTTATCTTGACAGATACCGGTCTTTTACCGGCATTGTTTTCTCCCGGGGGAAGTGATAAAATGAATTGATATGAAAGGGCAAGAAAAAAGAGGTGTTTATAGATGGTTTTGGGCTTGTTAAAGAATATCTTCAATGATAACGAGAGGGAATTGAAGCGGCTCTACCGCATCGTGGCCCAGGTCAACTCCCTGGAAGACAGGGTGAAAAAACTTTCCGATGCGGAGCTCGGGGGCAAAACGGTGGAGTTTAAAAACCGCCTTGCCCGGGGGGAAACCCTGGACCAGCTTCTCCCCGAGGCCTATGCCGTGGTCCGGGAAGCCGCCCGGCGGGTCCTGGGCATGCGCCACTTCGATGTCCAGATCCTGGGGGGCATTGTCCTGCACCAGGGGCGGATTGCCGAGATGAAGACGGGGGAGGGGAAGACCCTGGTGGCCACCCTGCCCGCCTATCTCAATGCCCTGACGGGGAAGGGAGTCCACATCGTTACCGTCAACGACTACCTGGCCCGCCGGGACAGTGAATGGATGGGCCGGATCTATAAATTCCTGGGCCTGACGGTGGGGCTGATTGTTCACGGCCTTGACCACAAGGAGCGCCAGGAGGCCTATGCCGCCGACATTACCTACGGCACCAACAATGAATTTGGCTTCGACTACCTGCGGGACAACATGGTGACCCGCTGGGAGCACAGGGTGCAGCGGCCCCTTCACTTCGCCATCATCGACGAGGTGGACAGCATCCTCATCGATGAGGCCCGGACCCCCCTGATCATTTCGGGCCAGCTGCAGCAGGCCACCGATTTTTACGCGAAGATCGACCGGGTGGTCACCCAGCTCAAGCCCGGGGTCCATTATACCGTCGATGAAAAGGCCAGGACAGTCACCCGGGAAGAAGCGGGGAACGAGCTCATCGAAAAACTGCTGGGGATCGAGAACATCCATGACGGCAGCGAGGAAAACCGGGAGATACTAAACCAGATCGACCAGTCCCTCAAGGCCCATGCCCTCATGAAGCGGGACCGGGATTACGTGGTGAAGGACGGGAAGGTTATCATTGTCGATGAATTTACCGGCCGGCTCATGTACGGGCGCCGCTACAGCGACGGCCTCCAACAGGCCATTGAGGCCAAGGAGGGAGTCAAGGTGGAGGAGCGGAGCCAGACCCTGGCCAGCATCACTATCCAGAACTATTTCCGCATGTACGAGAAGCTGGCGGGGATGACGGGAACCGCCGCCACCGAGGAAGAGGAATTTCGCAAGATCTACAACCTGGACGTGGTGGTGATCCCCACCAACGAGCCCATGATCCGAATCGATTACCCCGATGTCATCTATAAGACGGAGCGGGCCAAGTTCCAGGCCGTGGTGGAGGAGATTGCCGACTGCTACCGGCGGGGCCAGCCGGTGCTGGTGGGTACCGTGTCCATTGAGAAGTCGGAGTACCTGAGCCGCCTCCTCAAGGAGCGGGGCATTCCCCACAATGTCCTCAATGCCAAGTACCACGAGAAGGAAGCGGAGATTGTCGCCCAGGCCGGCCGCCTGGGGGCGGTGACCATTGCCACCAATATGGCCGGCCGGGGCACCGATATCCTCCTGGGTGGCAATCCTGAGTTTCTGGCCAGGCAGGCTGTGGCCGGGCGGGAAGAGGAGATGGACCCGGCGGAGTACCAGCGGATTCTGGCGGAAAAGAGGAAGGAGACGGAGGAAGAACACAAAAAGGTGGTGGCCCTGGGGGGCCTGCATATCATCGGGACGGAGCGCCATGAAGCCCGCCGCATCGACAACCAGCTGCGAGGCCGGGCGGGGCGGCAGGGGGACCCGGGTTCCTCCCGCTTCTACCTTTCCCTGGAAGACGACCTGATGCGCCTCTTCGGTTCCGACAACATCAGCGGCATCATGGACCGCCTGGGGCTGGAAGAGGACCAGCCCATCGAGCATCCCCTCGTGACCCGGGCCATTGAGAATGCCCAGCGCCGGGTGGAGGCGAGGAACTTCGAGATCCGCCGGCGCCTGCTCAGGTATGACGATATCCTGAACGAGCAGCGGTCCGTCATCTACGAGCAGCGGCAGCAGATCTTAAGGGACGAGGACCTGAAGGGATATATCCTGGGGATGGCGGAGGATGTCCTGGACGGCCTGCTCCAGGCCTTCTGCAGTGAAGAACTCACCCCCGAACACTGGGATCTGCCGGGGCTGCTGCAGGCGGTGGAAGAAACCTTCCTGCCCCCCGGCTCCGTGCCGCCGGAGGAACTGGCGGGGCGGGAGCGGGAGGAGCTCCGGGAATTTCTCGTGGAGCAGGCCCGGGCCGCCTATGAGGCCCGGGAAGAGGAATTCGGGGCGGAAAACATGCGGGAGCTGGAGCGGTTCGTCATGCTCCGGGTGGTGGACAGCAAGTGGATGGAATACCTGGACGCCATCGATGAGCTGCGGGAGGGGATCGGCCTCCGGGCCTACGGCCAGCGGGACCCCTTCATCGAGTATGCCCGGGAATCCCACGAAATGTTCCAGGGCCTCATTGCCCGCATCCGGGAAGACATCGTCCGCTATGCCTTTAAGGTGCGGCTGGTGGCGGCCGGATCCCAGGAGC
>DUTA01000132.1 GCA_012842325.1 Bacillota bacterium
AGACCGTCATCAAGAAGCTCAACGCAGTAAGCGAAGCGCAGTTTGATGATAAGCCGATCGGCGCGTACGATCCCAACAGTGAGGCTGCAAAGCAGTTCATGGATCTCGCCAAGGAGCTCCTCGGTTTTGCGGTTGAAACGGAGGCGATCTAAGTGAGTGCAGTGAAGCGCGAAGGACTGGCCGCCCGCTTGATTAAGGACTCACAGCAGATCAACGAGGGGTTGAGTGAACTGGGCCTCATACCAGAAAACCAACCCAGTGCTGAACCCGTGGATGCCGGAAAGGCCGTGCTTATGGTGGAGATCGAGAAGAAGAACCAGAAGATCCAGGAGTTGACCAAAGAGAAGGCTGAGCTTCTCTCCCAACTTGAGCAGCTTGAGCAGGAGAACAGCGGTTTCCGGACTGATATCGACAGGTTGAGTGAGCAGCTCGCGGCACTTCAGGCAGAAAATGAAAAGCCGCGGAAGACCGGTTCATCAAGGGAGATTCCCTCTCCTGATCTAGATGTCCGCAGTATGGTTCAGGAGCTCAAGACACTCTCGAGTTACTACGCGCGCGGTATGGTTACCCATACGGTGGCCGAGCGGACCTATCTTGCTATGAGGGAAATGATGTCCTACCTTGAGGATGCCTCCAGAGCCAAGAGGATTCGCGAGGGCGAGTTCTGGAATGTTGCCATCTGGTTCTTCCACGCGGTGTTCAGTCGCTTCAAGGATGAAGAAACGTTCATCGAGATGGTTTCCAGCCTCAATGATAGTTCGGAGTCCGCTGAAGTCCTACTTAGATTATGCTCGATGCTTTTCGCACACCTCGACATAGACGGATGGAAGTGAGTGCTGAATTAGCCCGCCGATTCTAAGAAAGCGGGCTTTCTTCATGACAAGTTTGTGAAGCGCGGCACTATACAGAAATATTGATTTCTTGATTTATGGATATCTTGATTTCTTGTTGTATTGTTTTCTTGTAATCTTGTTTTCTTGTAATCTTGATTTCTTGATGTATTGCTTTCTTGCTGTCTAGATGTCTTGCTGTCAAGATTGATTTCTTGATTTCCTGATATCATGAAATGCGCTTGCCATGCGGATTTTGCACGCTCTCGAGAAGGTAATGGCGGCCCAATGTCGAAAGAAGTTGATGGTCGATCAGACAAAAAAAAGAAGGGCCTCACGGCCCTTCAGTAAAACGTGAAAAAAAAGAGGCCTCCCCCAACTGCTTGCCGGCACACGGGTAAGGCCCCAAAGGATTATTTCCTTGCCTTCATAATACCACTAGTAATTCCGTGGTGTCAACGCTGTTGTTGCCTATAATGGGGGCTAAAATGGTATCCTGGGGGGCCTCTTTCCGAAAGGAAAGGGGTTTTTTCATGAGCAGACTTCTGATAAACGAGCAGCCTTTAATGGTGCTACCATCGTTGGCCAAGGCTGTAGGACTAAATGAGGCCATCATACTGCAGCAGATCCATTATTGGACCGAGATTAACCGCCAGGCCGGGCGAAATTACATGGACGGACGTTTTTGGGTTTACAATTCCTATGCGGAATGGGAGCAGCAGTTCCCCTTTTGGAGCAGGAACACGATCATTAGGGCTATCAATAGCCTAGAAAAACAGGGGTTGATCATCAGCGCCAACCACAACAAAAACGCTTTCGACAGAACAAAATGGTACGCCATTGACTACGAAGCCTTAGCGGTTCTAGAGCAGAAGTTGCTGCGTCCGGAGGACCCGCAAGCGCAACCAAACTATGGCACCACAGGTCAGCCAAATGAGGATAGCCCATCCGAAAGTGATAAGGACAATGAAGGGGACCAGGCGAAAGCTACAACCGAAAAAGACGCCGAAGATGCCGCATTACCCGATTTACCCAAAATGGGTAGATCGATTTATCACACCGAAGATCAATGGCATGAAGCCCATCTACCCAAAATGGGTAACTCGTCTACCCAAAATGGGTTGCTTGATCAGCGCAACATGGGTAAACCAATACCAGAGATTAACCAAAGACTAACAGCAGAGACTCTCTCTCTCTCAAGCAAGAGTGAACAAGCAGCATCGCTAGACGTTGAGCTTCACAAAACCAATTCTGACGAATTGGTGGAGAGAGGATCCCCCAATTTGGATTTGGAAACAGGGAACTCCTCGAACGATGATCTGGCCGTGATGATGACAGCAGACCGCTTAATTGAGTTTTGGAATGAGCAGGAAGTAAATCCCCATCGGGGATTGAAAGAGAGAACTATAAAACGGATAGAAAGCGCCTGGAAAAGGGCTTTAGACGAGTTTTCAGCTGAGGAAATCTTAACTGCCATCTTAAATTACTCGGATGCATATAAAAGCGGCCGAGCTGCCCATAAATACCGCTTGGTGGAGTTTTTGGAGAGACGTGGTTATGAGCATTTTATGATTCGGGAGAACTGGATAGGCCGGAGTCATTCAGCGACCAAGATCACCCGTGACGATTTCACATACACGAGCACGGAACAGCTGGCAACCTATGACCATCAACTCGCTATGGAAGATTTCGAGGGACAGCTTGAGAAGCCCGAAAAGCCCTTCGAAGATGTGGATTCAGAGGTTAGAAGGCGTGTGGCTGAGTACGAAGCTCAGCTACGTAGGGTTGGGTTCTACAGCGAGCGCGATATACGGGACATGGTCAAGGAATATCAGGTACTTTGCCGCTATCGGGTCAACGAAGAATATGCGCGGTGGGAACGCAGGTCAGCGGAGCTGCCGAATGATTAGGGTCTCTGAGGGCAAGGATTGGCGATTCTTGGTGCAAGTAATCGCCGTCGATGGGTTTTTGGCGTGGCATTTCATCTTGCTGTAGGCCCTTTGAGTGCCTTCTGGACGTCATTTTCAGACAACCGATTGTCTAATTGGTCCAGAATGGTCATAGGAAAGCAGAGGATATCGAACTGTATCTTACAAAGAAGATAGAATGATTTATCATCAAGCTAATGAGGGTCTAACTGCGGATTGTTTGAATTCATCTGATTGTGATGAAGATTGCTCAAAACAACAGCAGGAGAATGGCGCTCGTTTCTCGAAAACGGTATAACCCTCGAGGTGTTTTGGTGTTTTCTCCTAGTATAGAGTTTAGCCGGCAGTAGTCTCAGAATATCAAGGCTACAGTAACAAATGACTTCTCTGGATGTTCTAATGTGATGGGGTTGGGCAGCTGCTGCTTATCCCCATTTTTGCTATCCATCTTCCAGAAATGAGCAGGATAGAAAATGCGATCTTGAATCCGTTGCGGCCGGATCCAAGATCGCACGCCCAGACGAGAAAAATCCCACCTTAACAGCCTTTGACCGAGGACAGATAGGTGATTTTTCTCGATCCCTAAAACACGCCTCTTGGGGGTGTTTTAGGTCTTGTCTAATTTGTATTCGGTACGGGCCATTTATATCCTGCTTTTTATGGAACAATTCTTTAGGAGGACGGTACAGAATGGATACGCGTATCGAACATGAAAAGACATCCTGGTTGTCGAAAGGCTATGGTCTAGCACCATTTCTTTTGATGGGAGATCCGCGAATTAGCGTTGGGGCAAAGGGCCTTTTCTGTTATCTGTCGAGCATAGCGGGCGCTGTGATTAATGAGGAATTCGGCGGTCGAGCCAGCTGGCCGAGTAGGAAACGCATTTGCCGAGATCTAAACATCAACAAAGACACATTCACCGTTTATCTGGATGAGTTGAAGCGACATGGTTTCATTAGGGTGATTCAGAGAAGAACTAGTGGCAAGTTTTCCTGCAACGTGTATGTGATCCAAGAGTATATCGAGCCGTTAAGCAGGAAACGAGAAGAAAAATCCCAGCTTGAACCGTGTCCGAACCTGTCGGATGCGGTTCTATCGGAGCCGATTTCATCGGATACGGTTTTTTCGGACGCAACTAATACCAATGATTTACCATTATCAGATCGGACGATGATCACGTCTATGAATAGTGCAGCGGTGGTTGCAGCAAGTTGCAGGCCGAAAAGGAGTCGACGAAAAGCTACAGATAACCTGGAAAGAGCTTTGCGCAGGGATTACCCCGAAGCATTTAATCGCTTCTGGAAGGAGTATCCCAGGAAAGACGATAAAGCAGCGGCATATGAGATTTGGCAGGTGTTGCTTGCCAGTGAGCACCTGGGGGTCACAGCTGAGGATTTGATCGCAGCGGCAAGAGCATACGCGGTGCAGATGGAGCGAGAAGGCCGCGAAAAGCGCCATATTAAGCTATGTAAGACCTGGCTCAATAGCTCTCTGGCAGAGTATTTACCGGGGACGGATGATTTTCAAGAGCGCTCACAAGACATATCAAACGATCCATTCTCCTTTAGTGAAGACGTTAAGGCCAGAATTCTTGGTTTGTAAGAGGGGAGATCAATGGATCGGTCCGTTATTCTAAGGGAGCTTGAGAAGGTAGGCCGGGCCATCGGCGTTCCCCTAGCAGAGAGTCGTTTGCCTCAATATGTTGAGGATTTATGTAAGCTTGATGAGACTGTGTTCATCGAAGTGTGCGTAGAAATCAGAACGTCATGGGAGAAGTTGAGTTTTCCTCCGGTAGGAGTGTTTTTGAACCGAGCCAGGGCGAAGAAAAGCTGTGGATTCGAGCAAAACGGGCCTCGTAAGGTGGTTGTGCAAGATCATTTAGTCGAGGCGGCAAGACACCAGGAAGAATACCTCAAAATGAGCCATGATGAGTATATGGCGGTGTGCCTTGAGCTCATGCGGGGAAGAGGTCTTTAGCTGCGCAGGGTGGTGATTATATGGAGTACGAACTAGTTATCAACCGGAAGCCGCCGCCGACGCTAAACCAGATCAAGGATATGCACTGGGGCACCAGATGCCGTCTGAAAGAGATGTGGCAGCAGGAAGTGGCTGTCGCGGCCATGAATGTTGGGCGGCCTAAGTTCATACAAACCGAAGTTCAGATCGTCTTGTTCTACGATCGAGAGCGCAAAAGGGATCAGGACAATTTAATGGCCGCGGCGGGGCAGTTCATCCTAGATGGACTCCGGTATGCAGACGTTATTCCGGATGACGATCTGAGTACAGTTGTATTGCCTGAAATACGTGTGGAAATTGATCGGGAGAAGCCGCAGGTTGAAATTTGGCTTAAGGATCTGGCCGAAGGGGGAGAAAACAATGATGCAGCCATATGATGTGACCGTGCTAAAACAGGCCCTGGCCGATATGGATAGAATCATCGAGGGCCTTAGCGATACAAGAAGAGCTCTCAGCGTGGCTGCGCGGGTTGGAGATGTTTGGGATAGAGATTTCGTCAAAGCGATGTTTAAGCGAATCGTTTCGCTATCTGACCAGATTCTGATGTTGGATGAGGATGAGTTCATGCGCTCGCAGAAGCTTGCTGCGAACATTTCCAAGATGGCGAGAGACACCTTGAATATGTTAGGCGATGAAGGGGGAGAAAATGGTGGCCTTGACAACGGGTTGGATTGGCGCATCATCGAAGGAAGATGCGCGGAACCGGATCATGGAGAGATTCCCGGAGGGCCAGATTATAAGGCTCTATGAGAAGATCCTGGGTATGTTCGCCTATGAGGTAGAAGTGCCAGATACTGCACCTGAGCCTGAAACCGAACCTGAAGGTGTGTTTCATACGCTGGAGGAACGCTCACCTGAGGAAGTAGTTGATGAGCCACCTCCGACGCTTGACGGCGGCGGCACTTAACTTCGTACCGCGCTGTGAAGGGAAGGTGGTTGCATGGATTTTCGGGCGGCAATCCCAATTATCGAGGGAAAGCTCTATTCCTGGGGGCTTCGTCAGATTGAGATGCCCGGCCCTGTTATGAGCAGGCCGTTCGATGAGCCTGCACCGGACTCAAAGGGCAAGCGCGACTCCATCCAGGAGATATGGGTGCTGAAACACCAGTATGAACTCTGGGAGGCGAAGGTGATCAACGAGGCCGTTTCCCGCATGAGCAGAGAGCAGCAGGAGCTCATCAGGATGCGTTACATCGAGCGCATGCAGTGGCACAGGATCGCCGAAGCCTTAGGCTGTGATTACAGGTCGTGTTTCCGGATCAGGGACGGCATCCTGATGATCCTCGCATATGAGCTTAAGTTACTTGGCGAAAATCACAGAATTAGAGCATGATAAATGTGATTTTGTCATTTTGTGGCACATTTTCCCGTGATAAAATGTAGCTGAACAGTAATGTTCGGCAGATAGGTGAACTGGGGAAAGCAGAAAGAGGTGTTGACCGAGGCACCTCTTTTTTGCTTTTCCCCGCAAGATGCCTTGAAACGGAGGCGGGAAGGTTGACGGATAAGGAACGGTGCACCATCGCCGCCTGGATACTGATGTCTGCGGCTGAACTGGCCGCCTTAATTCTGTGTGGAGATGAACCTGCCTCCGGTGATATAGATCGGGCGGGCAGCATCTGCCTGCATCCAGATGATGCGAGAGTGAACCTCACGGTGATGGGCGGCTCAAAGAAGTGGCTGTGCAGGCTGTGCGGCCATCAGTTCGAGGATGGCCAGGAGGGAGGGGCTCATGGTCAAGGTGGAGAGGGTTGAGTTCGCTTATGTCCCTGTTGGAAGCCTTGTGCCTTTTGCGGGGAATCCCAGGAAGATAAGCCCAAAGGGGCTTGAGAAGCTCCAGATAAGTGTCGAGAGCTTCGGCTTCGTAAGCCCCATCATCGCGCAGAAGGGCACGAACATGATAATTTCCGGCCACCAAAGGTGGGAAGCGGCAAAGGCAGCTGGGCTGACCGAAGTCGCGGCCGTGTTCGTTGAGTTTGACGATGAGACGGCGAAGGCATACAATCTTGCCGACAACCGCCTGCGGGATGAATCGGAGTGGGATTTCGATGCGCTCGCTGACATCTTAGAAGAGCTCGACACGGGTTCATTTGACCTCACGATCACGGGCTTCGATGAAGTAGAGCTTGAGCGCATCATGACCTGGGCCCCTCCTGAAATAAGCGAGCCGGAAGAAGCCCTTGTCTCTTCCGAAGAAAGTCCTCCTATCGCTAAGCTGGGAGATGTCTATCAATTAGGCGAGCACATCTTAATCTGCGGTGATGCAACCGATCCCGCAGTTTGGGGTGAGCTTAAAAGCCTAGCCGGATCTCCCAACCTTATCTTTACCTCGCCTCCTTACCCCGGCGCGGATATGTGGGAGACGGAAGGGGATAAGCTCGTAGAGGTCGGGAACAAGACCATGAAACTCGCCTACGATGCGCTCCTAACTGGAGGCGTGCTCGTCTGGAACACCGCAGACATCCCCAGAGGTAACGAGGGCTATGTCCCAAACATCGCCAGGGATACCTTTACGGCCATCGAGACGGGCTTCAGATACCGCGGTGAGATTATCTGGGACAAGGACGTAAAGAGCCTGCCTCTTCCGGGGGCATACAGAAGGCCCACTATCCCAAACAACACCCATGAGGCCCTGCTCGTCTTCTTCAAGGGCGCATGGAAGCCGCGGGATAAGAAGGGCGTGCTGCACTCGGAGGCGATGGAGTGGAACCGCTACACCATCTGGCAGATTCACACCGAGAATGAGGCGAAGAAGCTCGGGCATATCGCACCTTTCCCTGTGGAGCTCGCTGTACGCGTTCTAACCCTTTGGAGCCTCCCCGGGGACTACGTGCTCGATCCGTTCATGGGCTCCGGTACGGTGATAATTGCAGCAGAGAGCCTCGGCAGGAAGGCGCTCGGCATTGAGATACAGCCTCGCTATGTTGATGCGGCTGTGAGCCGCTGGGAGCTCTATACAGGCAGAAAAGCCGTTCTCATTAAAGGGGGCGGTGGGGCATGATTATCAAAACTATCCCGGTCGAGATGGTGAAGCTCCATCCCTTAAACCCCAGGAAGGATTTACAGCCTGGAGATGCTGACTTCGAACGCTTGAGAAGGTCCATCGAGGCGTTCGGCTTTGTTGAGCCCCTCGTCTGGAATGAGCGCACAGGATTTCTTGTCGGCGGCAACCAGCGTTTCAAGGTGCTCCTTGAACAGGGCGCAAAAGAGGTTACGGTCTCGGTTGTTGATCTTGATGAGAAGGACGAGCAGCTGCTTTCCATTGCGCTCAATAGGGTCCGCGGGGAGTGGGATGGGGAGAAGCTCGTGGCACTCTTAAAAGAGATAGCAGAGATGGGGGCTGATGTCACCCTGACGGGCTTTGATCCGGTCAACTTCGATCAGGTGCTTATCTGGCCGGAAGAGCAGGACGCGGAGAAGAAGAAAAAGCTCCTTATCTGTCCCAACTGCGGGCATCAATTCGAGGCGTAGGGGGTGAGCTCTTTGCGGATTGAGACGATTCCGATCAGCAAGATCAAGCGGGCTAAGTACAACCCCAGGAAGGACTTAACCTCGGCCGATCCGGAGTATCAGAACCTAAAGCGCGTTATGGAACGCTACGGCTTTCTTCTGCCGCTTGTCTGGAATGAGAGGACTGGTGTCTTAGTCGGCGGCCATCAAAGGCTTAAGATACTTGAGGCTCAAGGGGTAAAGGAAGTAACGGTCTCTGTTGTTGATTTAGACGAGGCCCATGAACGGGCCCTTAATGTAGCCCTAAACAACCTTGAGGGGGACTGGGACAATGAGGTCTTAATCAGTGTCCTAAATGAGCTTAAGGATACCGGGGCAGACCTTTCTCTAACAGGCTTTTCGGATGAAGAGCTGATGCGCCTCATTGACTGGCATCCTGATGCGGTGAGCTTCCCTGAATACGATGAATCGGTGAAGGAAGAAGTCGAGATGGTAACCTGCGAGGTGTGCGGTTATGTCTTCCCAAAGTAGCTTCACCGTGATAAGCACCTTCTCAGGGTGTGGAGGCTCATCGCTCGGGTACAAGATGGCAGGCGGGAAGGTGCTCCTTGCGGTTGAGTTCGACAGCCACGCTGTGAGGACGTACCGCGAGAATTTCCCTGATACGCCTGTTTATCCTAAAGACATCAAGACGCTGACCTCTGAAGATGCAATGAAAATGGCAGGTATAGAGTCTGGGGAGCTTGACATCCTAGACGGCTCGCCGCCTTGCCAGGGCTTCTCCGCAGCCGGCAAAAGGCAGCTTGACGATCCGCGTAATGCTCTATTCAAGGAGTACGTGAGGCTCCTTGTGGGGCTTAAGCCCAAGGTCCTCATTATGGAGAACGTGCCCGGGATGGTTCGGGGGAAGATGAAGCTCGTCTTTGCTGAAATCATGGAGGCCCTCAAAACGGCCGGATACAACGTTTCTGCGAGAGTTCTAGATGCTCAGTATTTCGGGGTGCCCCAGCGGAGGAAGCGCATGATCTTTATCGGCGTCAGGCACGACTTAGGGCTTCGCCCAACTCACCCCAGGCCCAAAACGAAGCCGGTAACGGTCGGCGAGGCCCTTGCTGGGCTCCCTGATGATCCATCGAGGACGCTTACAGAGCAGGCTTATTACTACTGGCTTAAGGTCAAGCCCGGGCAGTCGTTTTCAAAGGTGCATCCCAAAGGGTACTGGTTTAACGGGATAAAAGTCGATCCGACGAAGGTCGCTCCCACGATAGCCAAAACCTCGATGCCTTCAGGCGGAGGGGGTCTGTATCATTGGAAGTACCCGCGCAGCTTGAATATCGCGGAAGCTAAAAGACTCTGCTCGTTCCCTGATGACTTCATCCTGCGGGGGACGTTTCAGGAGCAGTGGGCGAGGCTCGGTAATTCGGTGCCTCCCCTTTTCATGAAGGCGATCGCAGAGCATGTGCGGGATACCATACTCATCCCTTTGAGGCTCAAAGAGACGGGCTGAAAGGGGTGATTTTATGAGTAGAAAACGCATAGGAAGGCCCTCAAAACTTACGCCGGAGGTCAAAAAAAGGCTCATTGATGCCATAAAGGCGGGGAATTATATCGAGCCAGCTTGCCGCTTTGCGGGTATCGCTCCGGCCACTTTTTACCGCTGGATGGAGCGCGGAGCTAGGGCTAGCTCGGGAGAATTTCGAGAGTTTTGGGAAGAACTCACGCGCGCGGAGGCCGAAGCTGAAGCGCGGATGGTCGCGCAGTGGCAGGCGCAGATTCCGCAGGACTGGAGGGCAGCTAGGGACTTTTTGGCAAGGAGGTTCCCTGAAAGGTGGGCTTCGAAGGACAAGATCGATCTTGAGCACAGCGGGGAAGTGATGCAGAGGCATGATACCTCTCGTATTACCGAACAACTCGCAAAGGATAGAGATTTCCTTGAAGCAATTCAAAGGGCTTACGAATCGCGAGAAGAGGGCGATCTACTATCGGGCGATGCCTGATGTCTGGATCGCCGAAGTAACGGGTGAGAAGCCCTGGAGAAAGCAGACGGAGATTTTGAGGGCACTAGCTCTCCACAGAAGGGTCGCGGTCGCAAGCTGCAACTCGGCGGGCAAATCCTGGCTTGCAGCTCGCGCAGCTGCGTGGTTTCTGGCCAACTTCTATCCGGCCGTCGTGGTTACTACTGCGCCGACAGACAGGCAGGTTCGGCGCATCCTCTGGAAAGAGATACACAGCCTCTTTAACAGGGCGAAGAGGAACGGCATCAACCTTGGCGGCAAGCTCCTGACAAAGAGCTGGGAGTTTACTGAAGAGCACTTCGCCTTCGGCTTCGCGACAAGGGACTACGATCCGGACGCTTTCCAGGGCATCCACTCGGATAACGTGCTGGTTATCGTGGACGAGGCTGCAGGCATCTCTGAATCAATCTGGGAAGGCGTTATGTCTGTTGTGAGAGGGCAGAACGCAAAGCTCCTTGCGATCGGGAACCCAACGAACCTCTCAGGCACCTTCTACAACGCGTTTACAGCTAAGGGATGGTGGACTACCCACATATCCGCGTTTGAGACGCCAAACCTCCAGGGGAAAGGCATCGTGATACCTGGGCTTATTACCGAGCAGGACATCGAAGATGCCAGAGAGGACTGGGGAGAGGGCTCTTTTCTCTGGCAGTCGAGAATCCTCGGTATCTTTCCAGATAAGGTTGAGGATACCTTAATTTCGCTTTCCTGGGTTGAGGCGGCGGCTAACCAGGACTTTGAGCCGGAAGGACCTGTCGAGGTCGCCTGCGACGTTGCGCGGTACGGCTCTGACAGCACTGTCTTTGTGGCGCGCCGGGGCCCTCTTCTTATCGCGGGAGAGGAGCACACGCAGCTCTCCACGATGGAGACGGCGGGAAGGCTTATTGACTTCGTGCGCCGGCACAATGCAATGGTCGTGAAGGTTGATGCTGTCGGTATCGGGGCGGGTGTTTACGATAGGCTGAAAGAGGTCTTAAGAGATGTCTTGGTGCTTGAGATGAATGCCGGGGGTACGCCGATTGATGCTTCCGCTTATGCCGATGCGGGCACAGAGTGGTGGCACAACCTCGCTAAAAAGCTTCAGGCAGGGGAAATCGGCGGCAGGCTCTTTGGAGACAGAAGGGTGATGCGGGAGCTGACCAGCAGGCGGTACCGCTACCTCTCCGATGGGCGCATGAAGCTTGAGACGAAAGAAGAGATGCGGAAGAAAGGGTTTAAATCCCCTGACTGGGGAGATGCTATCGCAATGGCTTATGCTGGGGTAAAGGAGAGGCCGAAGATAAACGTGCGGCCTGTGATGGATCTGACATCGGCGAGCAGATGGAGGCGGTGAGATATGCCTACGCTTGATTTAAGGGAGCTTGGGCTTACGGGCCTTGAGCGTTTCGGGGGCTGGGTCTATGAGGAGTTCCTGCAGGAGCTTCAGGGCCAGCGGGCGGTGCAGGTCTACCAGGAGATGAGCTCCAACGACCCTGTGATCGGGGCTGTCCTCCACGCGATCGAGATGCTGATCCGGCAGGTCGAATGGAGGGTCGAACCTGGAGGCAGGAGCCTTGAGGATATGGCGGCAGCGCATTTTCTTGAAACCTGCCTTGAAGATATGGAGATGACATGGGAAGAGACTATTGCAGAAATCCTCTCCATGCTCGTTTACGGTTGGAGCTACCATGAGATTCTCTACAAAGTGCGCCACGGCCAGAGCCGTGATCCGGCCTATAACTCACGCTACAGCGACGGCCGGATCGGATGGAGGGGCTTTCCCATTAGGGCACAGAGCTCTCTTTGGGAGTGGCAGTTTGACGAGAACGGTAGGATACTTGGGATGGTGCAGATGGCACCACCTGACTACAAGCTTAGGGTAATCCCCATGGAAAAATCCCTGCTGTTCCGTACTACAAGCTATAAAAACAACCCTGAAGGGCGGTCGGTGCTCAGGTCCGCATTTAGGCCGTGGTATTTCAAAAAGCAAATCGAGACGATCGAGGGCATCGGCATTGAAAGGGACCTTGCGGGGCTTCCTATCGCTTGGGTGCCGCCGGAGCTTTTATCTCCTAACGCATCGCCTGAAGATAGGCAGGTCTTAGAATCAATTAAACGCATCGTAACCAATGTCCGGCGTGACGAGCAGGAAGGAATTGTGTTCCCCCTGGTCTATGACGAGAACGGCAATAAGGTCTTTGACTTTGGGCTTCTTTCAACAGGCGGCACGCGGCAGTTCAATACGGACGCGGTGATCGCCCGCTATGACCAGCGGATCGCAATGACCGTGCTTGCGGACTTCATCCTCCTTGGGCATGAGCAGGTCGGGAGCTTCTCTCTGGCTTCGTCAAAGACGCACCTCTTCTCGGTGGCTCTCGGCACCTGGCTCAATGTGATCGCAGCGCAGTTCAACCGGATAGCTATTCCGAGGCTCTTTGCTCTAAACAGCTTCCGGCTTGAGAAGCTGCCTAAGCTCGTGCCTGGAGACATCGAAGTGCCGAACCTGACAGAGCTCGGAGACTACATCACAAAACTCGCCGGAGCCGGTATGGACCTCTTCCCTGATGAAAAGCTGGAGGATTACCTGCGTAAAGTCGCGAACCTGCCGAAGCCCGATAATGCCGTCTAGGACGGTTTTAGAGTGCATCAAGCGTCTAGCCGCCTAAGAGTCTGGTTTCCTAAATGTCTGGGCTCCTAAGCGTCAAGCCTTCTAAGTGTTTAGGCGTCTAAGCATTTGGGCGTTTAACCGTCTGGGCGGCGAGGTTTTAAGGCGGATGGTTGTTCGGCAGCGGTAAAATGTGAAGGGAGAGCCTGGAGCCTGGCTTTCTTTCTAGGATGCCTCTCTGAACGCACAGGAGCTTCCAGGTTGAGTTTTTTGGCGGTTAGGGTAGTCCAATATACCCTCGCGAAAAAGAAGGCTTAAATCGCCCCGTATTTCGTTTTAGAAAGATGCACCATCGGCACAGAGCCTGGGAGTTATCCTGGGCTTTCACCATAGATGCCTCCCTGGGCTTAAAAGAAAGCCCAGGAGAGGCTTATTACGCTTTAAGGTACTTTTACTTAGGGTCAAAAAATAGGGGGCTTAAATTGCTCTATACCAGTAATATTCGGATAAATCTGTATCAAGCGTCTAGACGTCTAGTCTTCCAGTCTTCTAGTTTCCTAAGCGTCTAGTTTCTAAGCCGCCTGGACGCTCAGGATTGATCGGGGGTGATACCGTGCCGAAGCCTCGAAATCCGGAGTGGAGGACGCTCCATGGGGTGGCAGACAGTAAAAGGGAAATCCTGCGCCGGACGTTCCTTGAGGGCATGAGGGAGTTCTCTTCCAACATCACCCTGGCCGAGCTTGAAAGGGCGATTGAGTCAGGCGATCCAAAGAAAGTGGAAGATGCCATCCCCTGGGACGAGCTGCCTCCATATCTTGAGGACATGGCCGAAGAGCTCATTACCATCGTGCGCGACGGGGCAAGGGCATCGGAGAAGTACCTGCCGGAAGCGGTGCAGATGAGGGTGCGCTTTGACCTCCTAAACCCGCGATCTGTTGAGTTCATCCGGCAGTACCGCTTTGACCTCATCCGGGAGATCACAGACGCATCGCGGGAAGGCGTGCAGAAGATCATCCAGCGCGCTTTTGAAGAAGGGATGCACCCATATAAGGCCGCACGGCTCATCCGTGATATCGTGGGCTTAACTGAAACCCAGGCCCTGGCCGTGGATAACTTCCGCCGGGGCTTACTTGCCCAGGGCGTTCCTGAAGGGAAAGCGTTAGAGCGAGCCCAGCGTTATGCCGAGAGGCTTCACAGGAGAAGGGCAGAGACTATCGCGAGAACCGAGACTATCCGTGCAGCAAGCGCTGGGCAGTCCATACTCTGGCAGGAAGGTGTGGCCGAGGGCCTTATCCAGCCGTCGCGCACATGGCGGGTCTGGATTACGACACCTGATGATCGCTTGTGCCCCATCTGTGAGCAGATGGACGGCCAGAGGGTGAGGATTCAAGAGAGCTTCCAGAGCGCACTTGGTGCCGTCTATGCGCCTCCTGTGCATCCCAACTGTCGGTGCGCTGTTGCTCTTGAGTTCGAAGAGTAAAGGGGGGATATGATGCCTTATGACAGGATAAGCGATCTGCCGGAGCCGGTGAAGAATGTCCTGCCCAGGGAAGCTGCTGAAGTCTGGAGGGCTGCCTTCAACTCTGCAGAAAAAGCCGGAAACAGTGAAGAATCCGCAGCTAGAATCGCCTGGAGCGCAGTTAAGCGTGCAGGATGGGAGAAAGGGCCGAACGGCACCTGGGTAAAGGTGAAGGCGGCAAAGGAAGCGGAGAGCTTTTTTAACTGGCTGACGGAGCTCGTCTCCAAAGCCGCAAGGCTCTCCAAACAAAGGGAAAGCCCAAAACCTAAAGGGGAGACGGTTACCAAACAGCTCATAACTGGCATCCTTAAAGTCGATCAGGAAAAGCAGATTGTAAGTGGCATCGTGCTTGAGCCTGATACCGAAGATGCTCAGGGCGATATCATCTCGGCTGAAGAGATCGAAAAGGCGGCGCACGGCTTTCTGGTCAAATCCCGCGTGGTCGGGAAGTTCCACTCGGAAGTGGCTAAAGCTGATGTCGTGGAAAGCTACATTGCGCCCCAGGATTTCACTATCAACGACCAGACGGTCAAAAAGGGCAGCTGGGTGATGAGCGTTAAGGTGCACGATCCTGATCTTTGGGAGCAGATTAAAGCTGGCGAGGTTACGGGCTTTTCCATCGGAGCTGTTGGCATAAGGCAGTCTATCTGAAAGGGGGGATTAGATGCCTAATGTCCTAACCGATCTCGATGTCGCAGAAGTATCTCTTGTGAAAAAGCCTGCTAACAAGCGGGCCTTTTTGCTGTTCAAACAACTTGATGAAGGGGGCGAAGAGAGAGTGCCTGATCTGAAGGAGAAACTGATTGAGCTGATCACCAGCGAAGCTCCGCTTGAGCTTGAGGAAAAGCTGGAGCTTATCGAGGGCCAGGAAGGGCTCACAGAAGAGTGCAGAGAGATCGTCAAAGAGGTTGTGAAGGTCCTTAGGGCTTACAAGGCTGATCTGCCGGAGGATATTTTGGAGGTCATTGCTGAGCTCGCGGAGCTAAAGCTGCCGGAGCGCATCGTAGACCAGAAGCCTAGGGCCGAAGAGGAAGAGAAGATCGAGATCATGGCTGGTTTCCCAAGGCCGATCAAGAAGGCTGACGGCAGCTATGATCTTTCGGGTGTGCCCAAGGAGCAGCGGGCTATCGTTGAGGCACTCTGGAAACAGGCAGAGCGTGCCGATCAGCTTGCAAAAGAGCTCCGTGAGGAAAAGGAGCTCCGCATCCGCAAGGAATTCGAGGAACGGGCTAAACAGTTTGACAATCTGCCCATCTCTGCTGAAGAGCTGGGGCGCATCCTCCAGGCTTTCCATGAGAAGGCCAAAGAAGAATACGATAAGATTGAACGCCTCCTGCGTGCTGTAAACGAAGCACTCGGGCAGAGCGAGATTCTAAAAGAGCTCGG
Source organism: Bacillota bacterium (assembly GCA_012842325.1). GTDB lineage: Bacteria > Bacillota > DTU030 > DTU030 > DTU030 > DTU030. Next base: position 15,729 of record DUTA01000132.1, read on the forward strand.
CTCCTCCTATAACGGCACCTCCGGCGGTGCATGGACGAAGATCGAGAAGCTCGCGCAAGGGCTCATTCAGAAGGATGCCAACCTCACCAAAGAAAAGGCGATCTCCATCGTGCTTGAGGCCAATCCACAGCTTTACGCTGAATACCTGGCCGAGCAGCAGAGGAAGAAGTAAAACCCTAAAAAGAAAGGCAGGGTGATGATGATGGCATGGGAGATTCCTGTACTAGATATAAGCCTCGTGGCGGCTGACGATCTCCAGGACTTCCAGTATTTCTTCGTTAAGGTCAACTCTGACGGCGAAGTGGAGCTCGCTGGAGACGGTGAAGCGGCTCTCGGGGTCCTCCAGAATAAGCCGGGTGAAGCAACCGGTGCAGGCGGTGAGGCAGCCTCTATCCGCATCTACGGCGTGTCTAAGGTCGTAGCTGCCGAGGCAATCGATCCGGGCGAAGAGGTCGCATCGGACGCTGACGGCAAGGCGAAGGTCGCTGGTTCCGGCGATCGAGTGCTGGGGGTTGCCTTAACTGCTGCTGCGAACGAGGACGAGATCATCTCCATTGCGCTCTATCACGGGCCGGAGCTGGCCTAACGAGTCTTTAAGCTAAAGGGGGGTTAAAAGGATGCCAATCCCAACTCCAGGGGATGTCCATGTTAATCGACCGTTAACTAACATCTCTATCGCGTATATCCAGGAAGCAACCGCGTTTATCGCAGATAAGGTCTTCCCAACGGTGCCTGTGCAGAAGCAGTCGGACAGGTACTTTAAGTACCTGAAGGAAGATTGGTTCCGTTCTGAAGCGAAAGAGCGTGCTCCGGCAACCGAATCGGCGGGCTCCGGCTGGCGCATTGACAACACGCCTACGTATTATGCAACGGTCTTTGCAGTCCACAAGGACGTAGACGATTTCACGAGAGCCAATTCCGACGAGCCCATCGACATGGACCGGGACGCAACCCTTTGGGTAACCCAGCAGCTGCTCTTAAAGAGGGAGCAGGTATGGGCCCAGAACTACTTCAGAACAACCGTTTGGGATACCGACCTGCAGGGCGTGCCTGCCGGCCCTGGCGCAGGGCAGTTCCTGCAGTGGGACCAAGCAAGCTCGACACCTATTGAGGACATTACGGGTGCAGCTGTCCTGATCGCTCAAAAGACCGGCTTCAGGCCGAACGTGCTTGTGCTCTCGCCTACGGTCTACAACGCTATCAGGAACCATCCAGATGTGCTCGACCGCATCAAATACACCCAGCGAGGGGTAGTTACCACCGAGATTCTCGCTGGGCTTTTTGATGTCGAGCGGGTGCTCGTGCCTTGGGGCGTAATCAACCCAGCACCTGAAGGCGTGCCCGGGGATGCTGATTTCGACTTCATCTTCGGCAACCACGCTCTCCTTGTCTACGCTAACCCAACACCTTCTATCCTGCAGCCGTCTGGCGGGTATATCTTCTCCTGGACCGGCTACCTCGGCGCAGGGCCTGCTGGGAACCGGATTAAGCGGTTCCGCATTGAGCAGATCGGTGCCGACCGGATAGAGGGTGAGATCGCTTTCGACGCGAAGCTTGTTGCGCCTGACCTCGGCGTGTTCTTCGCAAATGCTGTTGCCTGATAACAGGGCTTAGCCCTAACTTGGAGGGGATATTCATGGAGAAGGTTTTTGTAGCAGGCAGAAGGCTCAAGATAGGTGATGATCTCAGGTTCCCTGGGGACCCTGTGCCGGAGGTGGCTCTTTTCACCGAACGGCAGAAGAGGGTGCTTCTAAACACAGGGCATGTCATCTTAAAGGGCCTCGATGAGCTTAATCCTGACCAGCACGAAAAACTTTCTCAGTATCTCGAAAAGATGCAGCCAAAACACGTTGGAGGCGGTGTCTATGAGCTACCTACTGGACGACGGGTCAAGGGAAAAGAAAAAGCCTTCAAGGCGATGGAGGCTTTTGGATTTTTTCTAGGTGAGGTTGAGCCGGAAGCCAAAAAGGAGCCTGCTCAGGAAGAAGAGGATGATGATAAGGTAGGTGAGCCTTAGAAGGGGCTGATCTGATGGTTCTACTCTGCAATAAGCCGACACTTAGGTTCGGCGGAAAGACGTATCAGTTGGGGCAGCCGATTCCTTTCCATGTGGTAGGAAAGAACGTGGCTGCCCTTCGTGCTGCTGGGAAGATTAGGACGGCTGATTTAACTGAGCGCGAGGGCTATACCCACGGCTCCAGGTTTAAGAAGTACGAGCCGCCTTTCGTCGGCAGCTTCGTTGACGGAGAATCTACTGTGAGCGCAAGTCTGGCTCTTGATATGGCCTTTGGAAGCTCTGTGGAGAACCAAGCGGGGATTTCTGCTGCTGTGGGGCTTTCCATGCAGTTTGAAGGCACGGTCGAGGGCGAAGCGGAGGTAATCGGCGATGCAGGTATCGACTGATAAGGGAAAGAGTGGCCGCAGCCCAAAGGTGCACTCGAAAATCAAGGTTAAGGGCGATCTGACGGTTAAAAAGGCTGAAGAGAAAGGAAAGGGGGGAAATAAATGAGCTTCACGGAGGCACTTGAAAAGGCTCTGCTTGACCTTGTATGGGGCGGCAGCGCATACTCTGCTGCAGCGAACCTTTATATCGGGCTTTCGACAACGGCCATCAACAACGACGGCACGGGCATCACAGAGCCTGATCCTTTGGACGATTACGCCAGGGTTGAGGTTACGAACGATGCCACTGAGTGGCCGAACGCAACCGCGGGCGGGCCGTCTGTCAAACAGAACGCGAATGAGCTGTCCTTCCCAACGGCAACGGGCAGCTGGGGCACCGTTACGCACTTCTTCTTCTCAACCGATCCGACCTCGACTGATCCAGAGGACATCATCGCTTTCGGTGCGCTCGATGTGCCGCGTACTATTGAGGAAAACGACACGGCGAGCTTTGCCGCCAATGCCATCACTATTACTTTAGACTAGATCGGAAAGCCCCTTAAACGGGGCTTTCCTACTCATTAAAGGAGGTTCTGCGGTATGCTATCAGGGACGATAAGTGCCAATTCTAAAGTAGCATCTCTAATGCTGCCAATCCCTTTTGCATGGTATGCCGCAGATTATTTAGATTTAGATGATGGGGATCAGGTAGAGGTATGGCCAGATAAAGGCCCAAATGGATTAAATTTGGTAAAAAGTGGCCCATTAGGCGCACCAGTATTTAGGGCTAACGCTACACCGAGTGGTCTGCCAGCAGTAGAGTATGAAGTTGGTTTAGCTCGAATAGTCTCATCTTTTTCAACACAAGCACAACCAAATACTGTCATAGTCGCATGGAGATCTAATGCTGATACTGGTACTGTTTTCCACAGTACAGGTATCGGAGAATTCAGCCAATTAACGCTTCGTAATAATGAATTGCATATCAACGCAGGGCAGTTTTTGCTATATCCTAAGGTTGCTCCATTTGGGTTTATTATTACGACAGCTATTTTTAACGGTACTAATTCCGCCATTCGTGAAAATGGGGAAGTAAAGGTTATAGGAAACGCAGGAACAAACGGAATAGCATCTCTTAATGTTGGATCAAGAAGCAATCAAACGGAACAGCTTGATGGTCATATTGCCGAGTTTATTTTCTATAATCGCCTTTTGACGCCATCGGAGATCGAAGATGTAGAAAGATATCTGTATGAAAAATACCTCGTAACTAGGCTTTCTGGTCGAATAGACGCAATAAGTACGGTTAAGGAAGTAGTAGAGGCCATAGCTTTATCAGGCACTATTACCGGTGAATCGGATTTAGCTGGCGCATTTAAAATGAGCCATGTTTTATCCGGGACTATTGAGGCTGAAAGCGAATTGACCACAGAACTTACCATGGCCACAGCCTTAAGCGGCACTTCGGCCGGGGAAGCGATGCTTTCCGGCCATATTACCATGGAAATGGCCTTAAGCGCATCAAGCGAAGCCACAGCTGAACTTAATGCGAAGATAAGCCGCAGGATTGCCATTTCCGGAAGCGTATCAGCTGAAGCGGCTCTTTCCGCCAAACTTACTTTGGCCATGGCAATAACCGGAACAGTACCCGGTAACAGCGATCTCACAGCAAGCCTTGGTCTGGCAACACATATAACAGGAAGCATAAGCGGCCAACCAATCCTTATAGCACATTTATCCCAGCTTATGACGCTATCGGGATCTAGCCACGGTCAATCGGTGCCAGATGCTTATATAAGCCGGGATATTTCTATATCCGGCACCATCGCAGGGAAATCGGATCTTGCCGCAGTCGTTCATCTCGCGATGGCACTCGCCGGTAATGTAGAGGCTGCCTCCGATGTTAGCGGCACATTGGAGCAACCATTTATCGGGACAATTGCAGCCACTAGTGCGCTCGCCGGGGTGTTAAGGCTTTCGGCTAAAATCGCCGGCCAGATTGAAGCTGAATCGACTCTGCAGGCATATTTGGAGAAGCTGGTTCGGCTTTTTGGATTTATTGCCGGGCAGTCCAATTTGCAAGCGCACCTTTCGGTGGCACTTTCGCCAGCTGGGGAAATAACCGGGCAAAGTGCGTTATCAGCTGGGCTTATTTTGGTGATGTCCCTTCAGGGCACCATTGAAGGCAGCTCTGCTCTACAGGCAGATTTAGCTGCGCCGACCCTGCTTTCCGGCCAGGTAGATGCCGCATCTGTTTTGCAGGCTGATTTAACCCGGCTGTCGCAGATAACTGGTGCCATTTTTGGCCAGAGTGTTCTTACGGCCAGCATTGAAGTGCATAGGGGTTTAGGCGGCGCTATTGTAGCTGTAAGCATGCTGCATGCAGAGCTTACGGGCGGTGCTTTAATTGGAGTTACCCTTTTCGGCCAAGTAGATCGGGAGATTCACTTAGAAGGTGAGGCCAAGAGCATGGCGAGGACTGGGCAAAATTTTGAGTTATACCAGGGCGAAAGCAAAGAGGTCTATGTTCACGTTCAAAGCCAATGGGGCGGCCATTATGATCTAACCGGTGCCAGCGTGCGCTGGCGCATGCAGTATCAGGCCCTAGATCCAGTGCCGCCTTTCCTGGAAAAGAGCAGCGGAAGCGGTATTACTATACCCAATCCAGCCCAGGGGCTGATCAAGATCGATTTAGAGCCGCAGGATACCGAGGTCCTGCCGGGCGGTTTTTATCACCATCAGGTAGAGGTTACAGAGCAGGATGGAACTATCTCGCTTGTTACCGAGGGCCGGGTAAAGCTGAATCCGAGGATTTTCTCATAGAGGTGGTGATGTTATGGTCTGGTCGTATTCAGGCGATCCGGCGGCCAATCCGAAGGACGCGGTGCGCTTTTACCTTGGCGATACCGATCCGGATGATCCGCAGCTGCAGGATGAAGAGATACTTTTCCTGGTGCAGAAATTCGCTGGGAATGTTTATCTGGCAGCTGCCGACGCGGCAAGGGGCCTTGCGGGTAAATACTCTCGCCGGGCCGATAAAGCTGTCGGTGATTTAAGGCTTTCATTCTCGCAGCAAGCACAGCACTACTGGGAGCTCGCAAAGAGGCTTCAGACAGAGGCAGGGAAGAGGGCTGTGCCTTATGCTGGCGGTATCTCAAAGAGCGATAAGAAAACCCAGGAAGAGGATACAGACCGCGTGCGGCCTGCCTTTAAGCGCGGTATGATGCGGAACAAGCGCGCGCCCTCGGTGCAGGAAGATACTTGGCGCAGGGGGTGCTGGTACTGATGGCAACCATTGAGAGGGATTTCCTTGAGCTCATGCACCAGACGATCATCGTGGAGAAGATGATCGGCAGGAACCCCATCGGCGGCGATCCGATCTTCGGGCCGCCTGTTGCCTACCGCGGGCGTGTAGTAGATAAGCAGAGGCTCGTAGTTGATGCCAACGGCCAGGAGCGCGTGGCTACAACAACCGCGTGGTTCTTCGGGGCACCTGACATCACAACGGACGATAGGATCACCCTCCCTGATGGGAGAAGGCCGTTTATCCTAAATATCGCGCATTTCCCTGATGAAAAGGGGATGCACCATGTGCGGGTGGACTTCGCATGAAGCTTGGGCTTAAGGTTAGCGGCTTCAGGGAGCTTAAAAAGGCTTTGAAAGCGCAGGGGCAGCGTGCTGAAAAGAGTTTGGCAGCTGCCCTTTATGCTGAAGGCGAGCGCATCATGGCAGAGGCGAAGAGGCTCTGCCCTGTTGATACTGGGACTTTGAGAAGTACGGGCTACGTTCAAAAGCCTGTAATAAGGCGGGGTTCGATTGAGGTTACTTTAGGCTTCGGTGGGCCGGCTGCCCCTTATGCTGTCTACGTGCATGAGAACCTCAATGTGCACCACACGGTCGGGCAGGCGAAGTACCTTGAGAAGCCCTTAAACGATGCGGCGAGGGGCTTTGCTGAAAGGCTCGCTGCGGAAGTGAGGCGGAGGTCTTAAATGATGGAGGTGTCCTGATGCAGTTCAATCCTGCGGTGCGGATAGCCGAGCTGGTTCATTCGCTGGGCATCGCGGAGCTGGGGAAGAACCTTTGGGTGGGGCTTGTGCGCCCTGTGAGCAGCACCGTTCCGGCTGAAGCGGTGTTTGTGATGGGTACAGATGGGCTTCCTCCTGACCGCTTCTTTGCCCAGCAGGATGAAGTGAGGCATCCGACGATCATGATTAGGATACGCTCCCCTGATTACAACTCAGGGTATGAGCTCGCAAGGAAGGTCTACGATGCCGTGCAGAGCTCACGGCCTCCGGGGATAAAAGATGTGTCCTGCAGGCAGTCTGAACCGATCTATCTTGGGCAGGACAACAACGCCCATCACGGATGGTCGCTAAACTTCGATCTGTTTTACCAGGAGTGATGCCTGTGCAGGACGTCAAGCAGATTGAGGACGTTATTTCGGTGCTCAAAAAGCTTCAGAGGGAGACTAGGCAGTCTATAAAGGCTTTGAGGGAGTATCAAGAGCTTAAGAAAGGGGAGAGAAAGAATGGCATATCCGGGCAAGCACGCCGGGGTGTTCATAGACAACAACCTCGTGGCGGAAATCAATGATGCGACTTTCACCATCAACGGCGAGATTGTAGATATTAGCTCCTTTGACAGCGGGGGCTGGCGCGAGAGGCTTTTAAACCTCCGTGATGCGACGATCTCCATCTCCGGCTTCTATGCCGATGGGGATACAGACGGCCAGGTGGCTCTTCGGACGGCCATCTTAACGCAGGCTCTTGTCGAGGACGTTAAAGTGCTCGCAGATGTCAACGTGGCCACTTCTGGCTTCATCTGCGATGCCTATGTCGAGACGTTTGAAATCAATGCGGCGGTCGAGGGAGCCGTAACGGTCTCAATTACCCTCCAATCCAGCGGCCCAATCGCGGTGTCGAGCTGATGATCTTCGGGCCCATGAAAGGGGGGATAGCGCATGGCAAAACCCGGCAAGCACGCGCGGGTGATGATCATGTCTACGACCAGCACGCCGTTCACCGATGAGGCCACTACCCCTGATGCCACTTTCACCATCTACACGATAGACGACCGCACAATGCGGTACTGGGATAGGGATACGCCTGTTGTGGTGGAACGAAACGGAACACCTGTCCCAGCGAATGAGTACCGCGTGCAGTATGCAGGCGGTAGGATTCACTTCTACGAGCCGCAGGAAGAAGAGGACGAAATCACCGTCTCAGGCGCGTTCGTCTCTGTCGTAGTGGCCGCAGAGTGCCGTGAGTTTACTATCTCCATCGGGCGTGAGATGGTTGACGTCACGGTCTTTGAATCGGACGGCTGGCGGGATAGGCTCTCCGGCATCGGCGGTGTAACTGGCACTATTTCAGGCTTCTACAACATCAATAACCTCTTCACGGAAAGGCTCCTGCAGCAGAAGCCGCTGGTTTTGGAGTTCTGGACGAGCAAAGACGATCCAGAGTTCTTTGCTGTCTATGCGGTGCTTGAATCCCAGGAGCTCTCGGCTGCGGTCGAGGGTGCTGTCGAAACTAGTGTCGGCTGGCAGAGCGACGGCGAGCTCTTGATCGAGCAGGAAGTAACACCTTAAAGGCAAAACCGAGCATGTAGAGGGGGAGACTTATGTCTGATGAGAAAAAGGTCGAACAGAAGGGCTCGCAGGCGAGAGACTTCTTTCTGACGGGCCTTAACCGCTTCAAACAGGAAGTGGTGGAGATAAACCAGGACGGTAAAGCCTTAAAGGTCTTAATCAAAGAGCCAAACGCGAGGCAGCGGGGCGAAATCTTCAAGGCTGCGACGAAGATCAAGAAGTCCGGCGATGCTGAGATTGACCACGCAGAGCTGCAGGTGTGGGCTGTGATCTTCTGCGCCTACGATGCACAGACAGGGGAAGCTCTCTTTGAGCCGGCGCACCATGATGTGCTCCTGTCTCTGCCGACGAGCGTCTTTGATCTCTTGGCTAAGCCTGCAATGGCTATGCTGGGCGAAAATCCGGAGGAAGTTGCGGGAAACTGACGGAGAATCCCGAGATGCTCTTCAAATACCAGCTTGGAGAGGTCTTAGGAAAGACAATCGGGGAAATAGAAGCTATGCCGGCATCTGAATTCACAGGATGGGCCGGCTATTTTCTTTTCAAGGAGAGGGAGAGGGCAAAGCAGGAAGCGATCGCGAAGGCTAAAGCCCGTGCCAAAGGTTCCGGCAGGGTATTCGGCGGGAGAGGGGGGTTTTAGATGGCTGCCAATGTCGGCACTTTAACCGCTAACCTAGTGGCGCAGACAACGACATTTACACGGAATATCGCTCAGGCGCAGAAGGCAGTTGAGGCGTTCAACAAGCGGATGGAGAGCATCCAGAAGGGCTTAAACAACGTCTCTAAGCTGGGGCAGAAAGCGGGGCTCGCCCTTGCTGGCTTAGCTGGGGCGATTACGATCGGGGTCAAAAACGCTGCCGAGTACGGCACACAGATTACCCAGCTTTCTGCGCAGACGGGGCTAACAGCCCAGGCTCTGCAGGAGATGGAGTACGTTTCGAAGCTGGTAGGCTTCGAGTTCGGAAGCCTCTCGCAGATGACTACCTCCCTTTCGCAGAAAGTGCTTGAAGCAGGGGCCTCCGGCGGGCAGGCGGCAGCCGTCTTTAAGCGGCTTGGCATCTCTGTCCGGGACAGCCAGGGCAACCTCCGCAGCATGTCGGACCTCTTCGATGAAACGATAATGAGCCTCTCCCGCCTTGACAACGCGGTTGAGCGCAATGCTCTCGCCGTGAAGATATTCGGCGAGCAGGGAAAGAGCCTCATACCTCTCCTTGAGGCAGGGCAGGACGAGATTAACAGGATGCGCCGTGAAGCCCGGGATTTGGGCTTCGTGATGGGAGATACAGCTACGCGCGACTTGGCCAACTTTCACCGCGAAGTGCAGATGGTTGGGGCAAGGGCTACCGCTGCAGGGCGGGAAATCCTTGCTCAGTTCCTTCCTGCCTTCCGCGTAGTCTTAGACTGGGTAAACCGGGGAATCTCGTGGTTTAGGAACCTCTCCGATGAACAGAGGGACAACATAAAGCGGTGGACTGCGCTTGCAGGTACTATCCTGGGGCTTGTGGCAGTTATCGGGCTGCTTGCGAAGGCGGGAGCCGGCATCGTCGCGGTCTTTAAGACAGTCGGAAGCGTATTCCTTGGGATTAAGGGCATCATCGGTGCTGTTGCTGCTTTCTTCGGCGGTTTTTCGGCGGCAACCCTTCTCGGGATAGGGCTCCTGGTAGCAGGCGTTGTCGGGCTTTACCTTGCATGGAAGAACAACTGGTTCGGTATCAGAGATGTCGTGACGGATGTCTGGGAGAAGTACATCAAGCCGATCATTGACGTTGTGCTGAAGTGGGGCAAAGAGACCCTTGAGACCGTCTGGAATTGGTCCATCGAGGCTCTGGGGACCTTCTGGGAGTGGCTCAAAGATGTCGCATGGCCCTGGCTCTACAAGGCAGGGAGCACAGCCTGGGAGTGGACGGTAGATGTCCTGGGGGATTTCTTCGCTTGGCTTAAGGATGTGGCTTGGCC
>DUTA01000105.1 GCA_012842325.1 Bacillota bacterium
GCAAACCCCGCAGCAAATTAAGATTTCTCCTGCATCTGCTACGGGATTTTGGAACAAACTTTATTTTTATAGAGCGAACTTTATTATAATGGAGTCAACTTTATTTGAATTATACAGGGGGTGTAAAAACCCCCTTCTCCCCTATTCCACCGTAACGCTTTTTGCCAAATTGCGCGGTTTGTCGATATCAAGTCCCTTATTGGCAGCTACATAATAGCTGAAGAGCTGCAGCATGAGGACGGAAAGGCTGGGGGAAAACAGGGGGTTTGTTTTGGGGAGGGGAATGATGGCCAGCTTCTCGCTGGGAGCCGCCTTGATGCAATTGCCAAGGAACAGGACCTTGGCCCCGCGGCTGATGACCTGCTCCACATTGCTGTAGATCTTGTCGTACAGAGGCTCACAGCAGGAAATGGCTACGACCAGCGTTCCTTCCTCAATGAGGGCGATGGTCCCGTGCTTCAGTTCCCCCCCTGCGTAAGCTTCCGAGTGGATATAGGAGATTTCCTTCAGCTTGAGGGAGCCCTCCAGGGCTATGGCATAATCAATATTCCGGCCAATGAAAAAGATACTCTTGTAGCCCACACAGGTGGAGGCATATTTCTGGATGGCCTCAATGTTCTCCAGGACTTCCGCTGCCTTTTCCGGGAGCACCGCGATCTCGGCCAGCAACTGCTCTTCCTGTTGCCGGCTGATGCGGCCCAATTTCCCGGCAAAGCGGACGGCCAGAATATACAGGAGGGCCAGCTGGGCGGAAAAAGCCTTGGTGGTGGCCACGGCAATCTCGGGCCCGGCCAGGGTATAGAGGGTATAATCGGTTTCCCTGGCGACGGTGCTGCCAACCACATTGACAATGGACAGGGTACAGGCACCCCTTCTCCTGGCTTCCCGCATGGCGGCAATGGTGTCGGCCGTTTCACCCGACTGGCTGATCAGAATTACCAGAGACCTGGAATCAATGATGGGGTCCTTATAGCGAAACTCGCTGGCCAGCTCCACTTCCACCGGGAGACGGCAGAGCCGCTCAAAGACGTATTTGGCCACCATGCCGGCGTTATAGGCAGAGCCGCAGGCGGTAATGACAATCTTGTTGAAGGCGGCAACATCAAAACTGTCAATTATCCTCCTATTGTCACCGCTGCCCAGGGCCGATTGGATGGTATCCCGCAGCACCCGGGGTTGCTCCATTATTTCCTTGAGCATAAAATGCTCGTACCCGCCCTTTTCGGCACTGTCAAGGCTCCAGGTGATAGTTTCCGGACTCTTTTGCAGCGGTTCTCTGTCTATGTTATAGAATTGAACTTTATCCCTGGTCAGGACGGCTATTTCTTTATCGTTTAAGTAATAAACCTTGTTGGTATGGGCAAGGAGGGCCGGAACATCGGAGGCGATAAAGTTTTCCTCCTCGCCAACGCCGATAATCAGCGGATTGTCCTTTTTGACGGCAATGAGGGTCCCCGGGTGATCTATGCTCATAATGCCCAGGGCATAGGAACCCTCCAGGACACTGACCACCTTGATGACAGTGTCGAGAATGCTGCCGGTGTAATAATGCTCGGCCAGCTGGGCAATGACCTCGCTGTCGGTTTCGGAAACAAAGGCAACTCCCTTTTGCTCCAGATACTCCTTGAGCTCCCGGTAGTTTTCGATAATTCCGTTGTGGACTATGGCAATCCTCTTTTGACTGCCCAGATGGGGATGGGAATTAATGTCAGATGGTTCGCCGTGGGTAGCCCAGCGGGTGTGCCCGATCCCCATATAACCCCGGATGGGGTGGTCTTTGATCCGGGCCTCCAGGGCTGACAGGCGTCCCTTTTGCTTCACCACCATAAAGCCGTCCTCATTCAAAACGGCAATGCCGGCAGAATCATAGCCCCGGTACTCCAGCTTGTGCAGCCCCTCCAGGATAATGGGAACTGCATTTTCCTTCCCCACATAGCCAATAATACCGCACATAACACTCCCCCCTTACTCTGCCTCAAGCTTCCCTTGCCTTCCACCTTTTTCCTGACCGTTACCGCAATCCCAATATGCAGCACCAGTACCTAACACAGATATTTGCCATCCTTTGCGGCAGGCATACCCGGGGCGAGATTATTATACCCCCCTCCACAACCGCCCTAAAATAACAGCAGGCGTCCATCACATAATGGAGAAGTCGAACAACCGGCCGTAAACCGGTTTTTTTTAATAGACTTTCCATTATCTGATGAACGCCCTTGTTCAACTCCTTTAGTTTAGCAGGAAAAAAGCCTCCCCGTCAATGATTATTCTCGTCTCTCTCCCCTTATTATGAAGCAATATTTACCCCATTTCTCTTTGTAAAATAAGCTCATTTACGATTTGCCCGGTATCTTTTGAAAAAATTTCTTGACAGGGAAAAAGAGTCGGTTTTATAATTATCTTCGTTAGCAGCAAGGGCGCTGTGGACGAAAGCAGCAAAGAAGCTGCAGGCAAAAGCAGCAAAGGCGCTGTGGACCATGAGTCTACGGCGCCTTATCTTTTTTTAGGAAGGATGATAATTATGAGCTTAAATACTGCACCCGGGGACTGAAGCGAGGCCCGGCGTCTCTCCCCGGAAAGGGCCGGGAAAGGAAAAACGTAGGAAGGAGTGACTGGGATGAAGGACGTAACAAAATATTTTGGGAGCATGGTTTTTAGTGAAGAGGTAATGCAGGCCCGGCTGCCCAAAGACACCTATAAAGCCCTGCGGGAAACCATTGCCCGGGGCACCGCCCTGGATCTCGAGGTGGCCAATGTGGTGGCCAGCGCCATGAAAAACTGGGCCATCGAGAAAGGTGCCACCCATTATACCCACTGGTTCCAGCCCATGACCGGGATTACCGCCGAAAAACACGAAGGTTTTCTCTCCCCGGCCAATCAGGGCCGGATGATAATGGAGTTTTCGGGCAAAGAGCTGGTGCGGGGCGAGCCCGACGCCTCCAGCTTTCCTTCCGGAGGCTTGCGGGCCACCTTTGAAGCCAGGGGATACACCGTCTGGGATACTTCTTCCTACGCCTTCGTGAAGGACGGCACCCTGTATATCCCCACCGCCTTTTGCTCGTACAGCGGCGAAGCTTTGGACAAAAAGACACCCCTTCTGCGCTCTATGGATGCCCTAAACAGGCAGGCCCTCCGGATCCTCCGCCTCTTTGGCAACACTGAGGTCAAGCGGGTCACGGCGACGGTGGGTCCCGAGCAGGAGTACTTCCTCATCGATAAAGGGGTTTACCTGCAGCGGCCCGATTTGCTTTTTACCGGCCGGACCCTTTTCGGCGCCCTGCCCCCCAAAGGGCAGGAGATGGAAGATCACTACTTCGGCAGCCTGAAGCCCCGGGTAGCCGCCTTTATGCGGGATTTGGAAGAAGAACTCTGGAAGCTGGGCGTGCCTGCCAAAACCAAGCACAACGAAGTCGCACCTGCCCAGCACGAACTGGCTCCCATCTTCAGCAACGCCAACATCGCTACCGACCACAATCAGCTCGTTATGGAAATGATGAAAAGCGTTGCCGACAGGCACGGCCTGGCCTGTCTCCTGCACGAAAAGCCCTTTGCCGGCATCAACGGCAGCGGCAAGCATGTCAACTGGTCCCTGGCTACCGACAAGGGGGTAAACCTGCTGGAACCGGGGGATACGCCCTATGAAAACGCCCAGTTTTTGCTGTTCCTGGTCGCCGTGATCAAGGCTATCGATGAGCATCAGGATCTGCTCCGGGCTTCCGTCGCCAGCCCCGGAAACGACCACCGGCTCGGCGGCCATGAAGCCCCGCCCGCCATCATCTCCATCTTTCTGGGCGATGAGCTGACAGAAATCCTGGAAGCCCTGGAAACCGGTGCCACTTATAACAACAGGAAAAAGTATCAGATGGAGATAGGGGCAACGGTGCTGCCGCCTTTCCCCCGGGATGCCACCGACCGCAACCGGACTTCACCCTTTGCTTTCACCGGCAATAAATTTGAATTCCGGATGCCGGGTGCGGCCATGTCCATCGCCGACCCCAATACCGTCCTCAATACCATTGTGGCAGAGGTTCTGC
>DUTA01000106.1 GCA_012842325.1 Bacillota bacterium
CGGCGGGCAGCATTGACCGCCGCCGCCACCTGGGGCGTCACCTCGTAGTATTCCGAATGCATTTTATGCTCTTCGACCAGCTCCGTTTTGACGGGGCGGAAGGTACCCAGGCCAACGTGGAGGGTCAAGTAGCAGATTTGGACACCGCTGGCGGCAATATCCCGCAGAAAATCCCGGGTAAAGTGGAGGCCGGCCGTGGGTGCTGCCACAGAGCCCTCCTGGGAAGCGTAGACGGTCTGATAGCGTTCCGGATCGGCGAGCTTTTTATGAATGTAAGGCGGGAGGGGGATTTGGCCCAGCCGCTGCAGGTGCTCCCGGAAAGAACCCTGGTACTGGAACTCGATAATCCGCCCGCCGGCCTCCGTTGTGGCGACGACCCTTCCCCGCAGCTCGCCGTCACCGTACACAAGTTCCTCCCCCACCGGCGCCCGGCGCCCGGGCTTTACCAGGACCTCCCACCTGTCCCCTCCCAGGGGTCTAAGGAGAAGGGTCTCCACCCGGCCGCCGGTCCAGGCCCGCCGGGCATAGAGCCGCGCCGGCAGCACCCGGGAATTGTTTAAAACAAGGACATCGCCGGGCACAAGGTATCCAAGCAAATCACGGAATTTCCGGTGTTCAAACCGTTCTTCCCCCTTGTGAACCACCAGCAGCCGCGCCTGGTCCCGGTTGGGGATGGGCTCCTGGGCAATGAGCTCCTGGGGCAGGTCGTAATCAAAATCCTCTACCCGCAACTTTTTGCCTCCCTCTCATAATATAGCTCCCCCTTGCCTTAATTAAAGGGCAGCCACAGCCAGGGAGCCGGCTCGGGAAAAAAACCCCAGGGCTGTCTTTCCCCCGGGGACCAATTTAGATGGTTTCTATCTGGGCGCCCTGGAAATAGTGCTGGAGGATGGTCCGGTAATAGTTGTCGGCACCCCGCGGGGCCATTTCTGCCATAGCCTTGGCTCCCCACTGGGAGAGACCCACACCGTGACCCCAGCCGCTGCCCTTGAAGATCACTTGCCCTGTCTCGACGTCCTGCCCGATCCCCACTGCCACGGTGGCGTCGCCACCCAGGACAGCAACCTCGGACATGGCGACTTTGCGTTTCTGGCCATCACCGCCGATGACAGTTACTTCTTGCTCGGCCCGCAAGGGTTGCCTGATTATATTCTCCCCCGCCGTTTGCATTTCAACCTCAAAAAGGGTGCTCCGCAGTTGATCATAACCGAGGATGCCCCGCAGCTGGCTGCCGCTGATTACCTGGGAGCCGCGGCTGCCGGTTATCCGGAGCTGGGTGACGCGGCCGGAAACACCCCGGCTGAGGGGCGTGATCTCCTTCACCCGGCCCACATCCACCCCGCCCTGGCGCAGGATCTCCGATAGCTGTTCGGGCGAATAGGAGATACTCCAGCTGCTGTAGGGGGAATCGGTCTCATAATCGGGTACACCCCGGAGATAGGGAACCCACTCACTCCAGACGTTCTCGCTATTCTCCGTATATCCCCCGGAACTGGCATGGTAACAGGCATCTATTAACCGGCCCTCATAGCGAAGTACTTCTCCCCTGGTGCTGTCCACAGCCTGGTTGGTCTGGGGAGCTTCCGCTGCTGCCCCGCCATAGACCTGGCAGTGCACGGTGCCGCAGAGATTGAAGCCTTCAGCCGCATGCTTGGTCCAGTTGGCGTAGGTAAAGGTGCGGGCCGTTACTGCCTGGGCCTTCAGGGCTTCCAGGGGAAAGCTGGCCGGCATCTCCCGGGGGACCACCCCGTACAGGTACTCTTCCACCGGCAATTCGTTGACCACCGTTAACCGGCCATTTTTCAGGATAACCTCAAGCTCACCCCGGTAGGAGGTGCCATTTAAGTATAAGAACTCCTGGTTCAGTCCTGCCAGGCGCACCGGGCCGGTGTACACTCCCTCAAGGCCGGCCCCTATCACCGCCCCCTCACTGGAAAAGACAATGGCGGTATTGGGCGGGAATTCATCCAGCTGCCCGGAGCCCAGATCTATGGCAACAAAGCCGCCGGGACACATCACCCTTATCTGCTGCTGATCCTGAAGCAAACCCACCCGAATATTCTTTTCCCCATCGGCTGCCTGCACACTTGCGGATAAAAAAAGAACCACCAGCAAAACCGCCAGGACTGCCCCTCTAGGGCGCTGCATTTTAGACCACCCCCACCTTATTTAACAGGTGACATTATTCTACAAGATTATTGGCTATTCCTTCCTCCCCAAGAAAAAGAGGCCCCGGGGCAGGGCCGGCAGCGCGACGGATTACCTCCTGCCGAGGAGGTTGACGATCAGGGTGAGGATGAGACTCAGCAGCAGGCCGGAAACCAGGGGAAAATAGAAGGTGAAGTTGCCCCTCTGGATGTATATGTCGCCTGGCAATCGCCCCAGGGACAGGAAACGGCCGCCCAGGGTCAGGAAAAGGCCCATGATAATGAAAAAACCTCCAATGGCCAGCAGCATTTTACCAAAGCCTTCAAAACCGGGCATCGTCATCACCTCTGGAGAAGTATAATGCTAAATGACCACAGGTCGCCCCTGCATCTTCTCGTACTGTCAACTGTCCACAGTTGTGAAACTGTCAATTGTCAATCGTTAAGTTGTCCACTGTCAACTGTTGATCCCTTTCAACCCCCAGATGCTCATAGGTGCGCCGGGTAACCACCCGGCCCCGGGGTGTCCGCTGCAGGAGCCCTTGCTGGATAAGGTACGGTTCGTAAACCTCTTCGATGGTGCCCGTTTCCTCATTGATGGCAGCGGCCAGGGTATCCAAACCGACGGGACCGCCGGCAAATTTCTCAATAATGGTCCAGAGGAGTCTCCTGTCGCCCCTGTCCAGTCCCAACTGGTCGATGTCCATGAGGCCCAGGGCCTCCCTGGCCACCTTTAAATCAATGAAACCCCGGGCTTTGACCTGGGCGTAATCCCGTACCCGCTTCAACAGGCGGTTGGCCACCCGGGGCGTACCCCGGGAACGCCGGGCAATTTCCCTGGCTCCAGGGCCATCAATCCCAACATTTAGAATCCTGGCCGACCGTTTTATGATCTGTTCCAATTCTTCCTGGCGGTAGAATTCCAGCTGGGCCAGGACCCCGAACCGATCCCGGAGGGGAGAGGTCAACAGGCCGACCCTGGTTGTGGCGCCGATCAGGGTAAAGGGTGACAGGTCCAGGCGCAACGACCGGGCCGTCGGTCCCTTCCCCAGCATAATGTCCAGGGAAAAGTCCTCCAGGGCCGGGTATAATATTTCTTCCACGCTGCGGGGCAGGCGGTGGATTTCATCGATAAACAGGACATCCCGCTCCCCCAGGGAGGTGAGAATGGCCGCCAGATCCCCGGGCCTTTCTATGGCCGGCCCCGAGGTTATGCGGAAATTGACTCCCAGTTCCGCGGCGATAATCCGGGCCAGGGTGGTTTTTCCCAAACCGGGTGGCCCATGCAGGAGCACATGATCCAGGGCTTCACCCCGGTCCCTGGCCGCTTTGATGAAAATTTCCATACTCGCCTTAACCCGTTCCTGACCGATAAATTCAGCCAGGGTGCGGGGGCGGAGACTGCTGTCCAGTTCCCAGTCATCCCCGTGTTCAACAGCGGAAATGATGCGTTCGCCCATCTACTTCTCCCCCAGGTAGCGTAGTGCTTTTTTCACCAGTTCCTCCAGATCATCCCCGGCCTCTGCCACCGCCTCCACCGCAGGCCTGGCTTCATCCAGGGTGTAGCCCAGGACCACCAGGGCCCCAATGGCCTCCTGCCAGGTGCTACCTGCTATACCGGGTGCTGTTTCCCTTCCCGTCAGCTCCGGAGCCAGTTCCCTGAGCTTCTCCTTTAGCTCCAGGGTCAGGCGCTGGGCCGTTTTGGGGCCTATCCCCGGTACTTTGGTCAGCAGGGCGTGATCCTCTGCCAGGACGGCCTGGGTAAACTCAAGGGGCGACATGCTGCCGGTAATGTTCAGGGCAACCCGGGGCCCGATTCCCCTCACTCCCAGGGCCAGGGAAAAAATGCGCCGGCTTTCCGGAGTCAAAAAACCGTACAGGCTTACCCCATCTTCCCGCATATAGAAGTAGGTATACAAAAGCAATTCCTCCCCGGGCGGAGGAAGTGCTGGAGCCAGGGATGGGGGAACACTGATCTGGTAGCCTATCCCCCCCACCTCCAGTATAACATACTCCGGCTCCTTTGCTTTTAATATTCCCTTGAGATAATAATACATAATTACCGCTCCATCCTCTGCTGACAGCCTGCCAGGGGCAATTCGTGGGCACAGCAGATGGCAATGGCCAGGGCATCGGCCGCGTCATCGGGCCGGGGCACCTTGTCCAGTTTCAGGAGAATCTTCACCATCTCCTGCACCTGCCTCTTGCTGGCCCGGCCGTAACCGACCACCCCCTGCTTGACCTGCAGGGGTGTGTATTCCACCACTTGAATGTCCTGGGAGGCAGCCGCCAGCAGAACCACCCCCCGGGCCTGGCCCACAGCCAGGGCGGTCCGGACATTCTTATTAAAAAAAAGCTCTTCCACCGCAACAACGGCCGGTCTATAGGCATTGAGCAAGCGGACCACCTGCTGGTACAGTTTCTGCAGGCGCTGGGGAACCGCACAGCGGGGGGAGGTCTTTATACAGCCATAATCTACCATTTTGTATTGGTACCCTTTTACTTCGATTATACCATAGCCCGTGGTCGCCGTTCCCGGATCCACTCCCAGTACCAGCACGAAACTGCCTCCTTTAAGCTAAATTGCTAAACATTACCTTATTCGACAGGGACTTAAACTTTCCCTTTTCCCCGGGCTAACTCCCCCACTGGCCGCCAAAAAGAAAAGGATGGGTCGACCCCATCCGCAAGCTTTAGTTCATCAAGCCTTCCAGGATATGCGGCAATTCCCCTTCATCCTTTACGGGAATCCCGGCCTCCAGGTCCGCCCGTTCCCGGGGGGGCAGGTTATCTACCGGGATCTCGGTAACCTCCTTCAGCCAGGCTTTGCCCCCGGGTTCCCCGTAGTAGACGGCCACCCTGCCCTCATGGATACCGACAAAGATTTTTTCCCGGCAATTGTCGCATAAACCTTCTATGGCACTGGTCAGGACAACGTCGCTGCCCTTTAATTCTACGTTCCAATCCCGGTAAATGGTCCGCAGGTCATCCAGGGTCAGGCCCAGTTCGTCCTCGGGAGTTCGCTCCCGCAACACTTCCCTGTGACCGCACAGGCTGTAGGTAACCTGGTAAATCAAGTGGGAATCGGCCCCCACGGTAAAAACGGCCGGTTCCTCTACCTGGGGAATTGCCTCCGGCGCTGTTTCCCCGGGCAGGCCCTCTTCCTCACCCCCCCAGAGGAAGAAGTAGCCGGCCCCCACCGCCAGGAACACCCCCAGCAGGAGGGCAAAGCGGTATTTATCCAGAAAGGCAGCCATGTTCCTTTTCCCCCTTTACTGCAGAGGTAACCGTTCCATAGAAATCCGGTCCACCAGCAAGGTGTTATCCCCTACAGTATTTCCCCTTCCTTTGTATTTATACATTAATGGGAGAAAAAGGAAGAGGTTTTGGCCTCTTATTTTAAAGCGGCCAAAACCTCACTGGATAATTCAAAGTTTGCGTAGACTTCCTGGACATCATCGTGTTCTTCCAGGGCATCCATCAATTTCAGCAGCCTCTCGGCCTCTTTATTATCCTGAATCTCCACCGTTGTTTGCGGTATCATTGTAACCTCAGCGGTCTCAAAGGTAAGGCCTTGCGCGGCCAGGGTTTCCCTAACAGCGGTAAAGTTTTCCGGAGCAGTGGTGATCTCGTAGAGACCCTCCTCTTCCTTGACATCCTCCGCCCCCGCCTCCAGGGCCAGGAGCAGCAGTTCATCTTCGTCCAGAGGGAGTCCTTCTTTTTTGACCGTCAACAGACCCTTTTTGTCAAACATCCAGGCCACGCAGCCCGTTTCTCCCAGGTTGCCCCCGTGCCGGGAAAACAAATGACGAATCTCAGAAGCAGTGCGATTCCGATTATCCGTCAGTATATCCAGCATAATGGCAACCCCACCGGGACCATAACCTTCATAAACCATTTCTTCATAGGTTACCCCTTCAAGCTCGCCGGTTCCCTTGGCAATGGCCCGTTCAATGTTTTCATTGGGCATGTTTGCCGCTTTCGCCTTTTCAATAATCAGGCGGAGGCGGAAGTTGGTCTCAGGGTTTCCCCCACCCTGCCGGGCGGCTGTTATCAGCTGTTTTCCCAGCTTGGTAAAGAGACGACCCTTTTGGGCATCGGCCCGGGCTTTCCTGTGTTTTATATTCGCCCATTTGGAATGACCGGCCACAGTCCTTCCCTCCCTTCCAATAGAAAGAATACGGCCTGCTGCAAATTTATTTTAGCATAGCCCCGGGGGCTTTGAAAAGAGAAGGAACATCCCGGGTAAATACTTAAAATTCGGGAATTGGGGGCAGCTCCCTCTTGTGCCGGCTCCTTTTCTGCATGGCTTCAATCCGCGCCCGGACAGCGGGATCAATTGTCTCCCCCTTAAGATAAGCATCCAGATCCCGATAGGTTATGCCCATCTCTGCCACGTCGGTCTGGCCGGGCCATAATCCCCCGGAGGGAGGTTTAGCAATTATTTCCTCTGGTATGCCCAGATGGGAGGCCAGGGCCGACACCTCACCCTTGACCAGATTGCCCAGGGGTAACAGGTCTACCCCGCCATCGCCGTATTTGGTGAAATACCCCACCGCCAGTTCACTCCGGTTGCCCGTACCCACCACCAGGTAGTTGAATTGGGCAGCATAAAAGTACAGGGCAAGCATCCGCAGGCGGGGTTTTAAATTGGCCTTGGCCAGGGCCGACACTTCAACCCCGGTCAGGTCCGCGGTCAGGAGGGCCAGCATTTCATCGTAAACAGCATCCAATGGGACCAGCCGATAGGGAATGGCAAATCTTTCGGCCAGCAACCGGGCGTGGGCCACATCTTCTTCCATACTGTGACAGGGCATAATCAACGCCAGGTTGTCCTGGGGAAAAGCCCTCTGGCAAAGGACGGCCACCACCGCCGAATCGAGGCCACCGCTCAAACCCACCACCGTTCCCCTGGCTCCCGCCTCTTTCACCCGTTCCTGCAACCAGAAAATAAGTTTTTGTTCCAATTCTCTCAAATTATCCATTTTGTTCCCTCCAGTTTAAAGTCCTTGCCGATTACCGTGGGTCTTTTCTTGCCTAACTATAGCATGGGCAAATTTTCCCTGTCAATAACATGGCTCCGCGAGGGAAAATAGGCCGGCCGGAATGTAAGATTAGGGAGCTATTGGGCAAAACTAAAGGGGCAGGAAGACAGATTTGGAAAGGAAGTGCCGCCTATGCCCATTGGGATGATTACCCTGGTAGTGGTTGCCGTTTTGATCTATTTTGGCGTGGCCCAGCGGGTATTGGACCGGATGGGCTTGACCGACAGAGCCGCCCTCCTTTTCCTTGCCGCCATGTTCTTTGGCAGCTACATCCCCGACATTCCCCTGACCAGAAGCCTGGCCATCAACATCGGCGGCGGCCTTGTGCCTGTGGTCCTGGCCCTCTATCTCCTGGCCAGGGCCGACACCGGGCGGGAAAGGAGCCGGGCCATCATTGCCACCCTCATTTCGGCGGCCGCCATTTATGGAACCATGAAAATCCTGCCCCCAGAACCCACCTATGCGCAGTTCCTGGATCCCATGTATATCTTTGCCCTTCTGGCAGGGCTAATTGCTTATCTGGCCGGCCGCTCCCGGCGCAGCGCCTTTATTGCCGGCACCATGGGCATTGTCCTCACCGATATTATCTCCCGCATCGAAGTGGGCCTGACCGGCGGCCGGGGCACAACGGTGATCGGGGGTGCCGGTGTTTTCGACACCGTGGTCCTGGCAGGGATTATCGCCGTCGGTTTGGCGGAAATAATTGGCGAGGGCCGGGAATACCTGCAGGGGGGCTCAGCCAAAGAGGCCGGGCAAAAGACTGAAGGAAAGGTCAACTTGCGGGGTGTCCCGGGTCCAGCCCTTATGGAAACGGCAGAGGAGCCCGTCCCTGATCGAGAAATTGGTACCGATACAAAGGGGTACACTGGGGAGGTGTCCAGGGGTGAAAACAAAGAATAAACTTATCATACTGTCGGTTGTCCTGGTTCTCTTTCTCTTTGCCCTCTCAGGAACGGCAGAGGAACAGGGAGCCCCACCAGGCCGGTCAACCAACCCGGGAAAAGAAATCCTGGCCGATCTGGGCCTGGACGAACTTACCGACGGCTACTTTACCCTCCTCGATGAGGACGGAAACCGCCTGCTGCGCACAGCCAGAATAATCCGGGTCGGCAACCGGTATCAAACCGGCGACAACAAGCTCTATGAGGTATACAGAGTTGAGGGACGCACTGCTTACGCCCGCTATTTAAGGGATGTGGATTTGAGGGCCCCGGCAGCCGCCGCCACGGCCGCCGGCCGCCGGCAAGTTCTCCCCGTTCAGCAGGGGGAAGGCAGGGGAAGAATTGGGATTTATCACACCCACGGGGCTGAATCCTATGTTCCCAGCGACGGGTCAGACAGTATCGAGGAAGGGGGCGGGATCATCCGGGTTGGCGAAGTTTTTGCCCGGGCTTTAGAAAAGTTTGGGGTTGAACCCTTACAATCAAAGGAAACCCATGTCCCCCACGATGCCGGTGCCTATGACCGTTCCCGCCGCACGGCGGCAAAACTCCTGGAGGAGAATCCCGATGCCATCTTTGATGTCCACCGGGATGCTGTTCCTGCCGAAGAATATGCAGCCGAGGTTGACGGGGAGCAGGTTACCCAAATCCAGCTGGTAGTCGGACAGCAAAACCAGAATCAGGCTGCCATTCAAGAATTCGCCGAACAGATAAAAAGGGTGAATGACGAAAAGAACCCCGGCCTGATCAAGGGCATCTTTTATGCCAGTGGGAACTACAACCAGGATTTGTCTCCCCGTTCCCTCCTCCTGGAAGTTGGGACCCACGAAAGTACCCGGGAACAGGCGGAAAAAGCCGTAAGCCTCTTTGCCGAGGCCACCACCGCTTTCCTTTATGGCGAGGCGGCGGAAGCAAAGGCCGGGCGGGAGCAGGTGGCAGGCACCGCCAGCAGGAGTGTTCTCTGGCTCCTCCTGGCCGCTGCCCTGGCCGGTGGGATCTTTCTCTATATCTCCACCGGCAGCTGGGAAAAAGCGGCCCAGAAACTGCGCCAGTTTACCAGGACTGAATTTCTCAGTGACCTGGGCGGTGGTCCCCGCCCACCCCGGAAGGACGATCCGCCCCCCGACGATTTCGAAGGTCACGACTAGAACCCCCACCGGCCGGCCCGTTCACCTGCCCGGAGATAAACCCGGACCACAGCAAAACCCCGGTTCCCCTGCGGAGCCGGGGTTTTATTTTTCCCTTCTTGGCCGAAGGGCTTATTCATCTTCCTCAATAACCCTCCGGGCCCCGTAATACCTGGGCGCCCAGTAGTAAGGGTCGTCTATGCTGCAGATACTAACACATCCGCCGGTGGAGGGGGAGTGGATAAATTTCCCATCCCCGATATAGATGGTCCCATGGGAAGGGCCGGGCCGGTAACCTTCGAAAAACACCAGATCTCCCGGCAGCAGCTCTTCCTTGGAAACAGGCACTCCCACTTTATACATTTCGAAGGACACCCGGGGCAGCTGGATGCCGTTTTCCCGGAAAACGTACCAGATGAACCCGGAGGAATCAAAACCCGAGGGGCCGGTACCTCCCCAGCGATAGGGTACACCCTGGTATTTCAGGGCCGTTTCCACAATTTGTTGCCGTTTCCCTTTGGCAGGGTTCGTTTCTTCCCGCCCGCCCCCTCGGCAGGCCACTTCAAACTGCCGGGACTGGGTATTCCAATTCATGTCGACCTGAAAATATTCTTCCAGAAAATCTGCGGGAACCAGTGTATGTCCTTCCACAATGAGGGGAGGCTGGGTTAATTCAATCTCCTCGCCGGCAGCTATAGCCTTAATGCTGTTTATCTCCAGTACATACTCCTTGCCTTCCCATACCCAACTTATCTTATTCTCCTCCTGCTGCCAATTCAAAGCCTCAACGCCCAATGCCTCCAGCACGGGGCGCAGGGGGACGAGCAGGCCCGCCTCGGTCCAGACCGGGGTCAGGGGAAGGGGTTCTTCCCGCCCGTCTACGGCCAGGACCGGTTCGGAAACAGCCCGGGCAATTCCCAAAGAGGTGGTAAGCAACAGGAAGAAGGTCAGCAGGAGAATAATTTTTCCTTTCACCCGCGGCAATAGATCACCTCCCCCCTTTTGGTTTCAAACAAGTAATAGTTACAACCTGGTATATTCGCCAAGAAATGGCGAAATCCTCCCTGGAAATAAATAATCGCCATCCCTTCCCCCTTTCTCCCCCACCTGCATATATTGTAACAGCCAACGAAACGAAAGGGGGGTTGAAAAATGGATAAACCACGGGTTCCCGGTACCGCGGAAGCTATCGATCCAGAAAACCTGGAAATACTCTCCGGTGACAGTGGAGAATATGCCCATTATGGCAGTTGCCCAGGCTGCAGCTTTCCGGGTGGAAACGGTCCCTACTACGGCAACCTGCCCTATGGCTTTGGCCCTTACAGTACCCTTCCAACCGGTGCCTACAGCTGGCATTATGGTCCTCAACCCTGGGGCTGGCCTGCAGGCTGGCCGGGCAGCAGCGCCCAAATTCCGCCTCCGCCAGCGGTCTGCTCCGGTTTCTACTATACAGTGAGAACGGGAGACAGCCTCTTGAGCCTATCCCGCCGTTTCGGCGTAAGCATGAGCGCCCTTCTGGCAGCCAACCCACAGATAACCGATCCCAATATTATTTATGTAGGACAGATCCTTTGTGTCCCTTTTCCGCCACCACCCAGGACCTGCCAGGGATTTTTCTACACCATCCGTTCCGGGGACAGCCTCTATAGCATAGCCCAGCGCTTCGGTCTCAGCATGACAGCCCTGCTCCGGGCCAATCCCCAAATTGTAAATCCGAGCATTATCTATCCAGGACAGGTAATTTGTATACCCTTTCCCAGCCCACCCGGAATTTGCCGCGGTTTTCTCTATACGGTAGTTTCCGGTGATACCATTGCCCGGATCGCACGCCGTTTCGGCGTCCGGCCCGCCGACATCCTCAGGGCCAATCCCCAGATAGTCAATCCTGACCTGATCTTTCCCGGCCAGATCATCTGTGTCCCCTTCCCACCGCCTCCCGACTGTCGCGATGGCTTCCTTTACACCATCCAGCGGGGAGACAGCCTCTTTGCCATTGCCCGGAGATACAACCTTACCCTTGACGACCTCCTCGCCGCCAATCCCCAGATAGTATCTCCCGATGTCATCTTTGTAGGCCAAGTGATATGTATCCCCCAACCCACCGGTGCCGGGGAAATTGAGGAACTGGAAATAGATTGAAGAGGGGAATAAAGGCAGGGGAAAGTCCCCCAAAATTGGGAACTGTCCCCCTTTTAATTGGAAAAAATAAATTCCTGGCAGCGACCTACTCTCCCGGGGCTTGTGCCCCAGTACCATCGGCGCTGGAGGGCTTAACTTCCGTATTCGGGATGGGAACGGGTGTGGCCCCTCCGCCATTGCTACCAGGAATTCTTTACCTTTTTCTTTCCCAACTTCGAACTTCTAACCTCGAACTTCGAATATATGCACCCTCAAAACTGTACAGTGCA
>DUTA01000107.1 GCA_012842325.1 Bacillota bacterium
CGATGTCTACGCCATCGCTCTTCATGAGACCTCGCTCCTTTCTGTCTATCTGTTGGTGCGAGGTCTCTATTTTTATCTCCACACGCGTTTTTCCTGCCACCGCCTACCAAAACTTTACGCTAACCTTGGTTAGCGGTCTTTCCAATATACAGCCCACTCTATTTGTGCGCGGGCGCACTAAAAAAAGCATAAACCCTTGGTTTATGCTTTTCTTTCCTTAACCTTAAGCCCTGTTTTCTTGGCACTGGTGATGGCCTGCTTGCGGGAAAGGTTTATTCTGCCCTGCCGGTCTATATCCGTTACCTTCACCAGGATCTCGTCTCCTACCTTGACAACGTCTTCGACCCGCTTCACCCGGTTTGGTGACAGCTGGGAGATATGGACCAGCCCCTCTTTACCGGGCAAAAACTCCACGAAGGCGCCGAAATTCATCAGCCTTGTTACCCGGCCGGTATAGATACCGCCAATCTCCACGTCCCGGGTCAGATCCTGAACCATCTTCAGTGCCCTTTGCCCTGCTTCCTCATCTACGGAAGCGATAAATACTTTGCCGTCGTCTTCAATATCAATTTTAACCCCTGTTTCCTCCGTGATCTTCCGCACGGTCTTGCCGCCGGGCCCGATCACATCCCTGATCTTATCGGGATCGATTTCAATGATGATAATCCGCGGGGCATAGGGGGAGAGATTGGGCCGCGGTTTCTCGATGGTGGCCAACATTTTTTCCAGGATAAACAGCCTCGCTTCCCTGGCCTGCTCCAGTGCTTCGGCCAGCACTCGGGATGTTATACTGTTCGCCTTGATGTCCATTTGCAGGGCTGTGATACCGTCTTTGGTCCCGGCCACCTTAAAGTCCATATCCCCGAGGAAGTCTTCCATCCCCTGAATATCGGTCAAGATTTTATAGTTGTCCCCTTCGCTGACCAGGCCCATGGCAATTCCCGCCACAGGAGCCTTTATGGGCACGCCTCCGTCCATGAGGGCGAGGGTACTCCCGCAGACACTGGCCATGGAAGAAGAACCGTTGGATTCCAGGACTTCAGACACTAATCTGATGGTGTAAGGGAAGTCGGTCTCATCGGGGATCACCGCCTCCAGGGCCCGCTCCGCCAGGGCACCGTGGCCAATTTCACGCCGTCCCGGACCCCTTATCGGCCTTGCTTCCCCCACACAGTAGGGTGGGAAATTGTAATGGTGCATGAACCGCTTGGATTCTTCAAGATCAAGGCCATCCAGAATCTGTTCATCACTGATAGCCCCCAGGGTGAGGGCCGTTAGAACCTGGGTCTGACCCCGGGTGAAGAGGCCGCTGCCGTGTACCCTGGGAAGTATCCCCACTTCGCAGCTGACAGGCCTTATCTCCCTTAGGCCCCGACCATCGGGCCGTATTTCCTCTTCCAAAATCATTTGTCTGACCCTTTCCCGGAGGAGGTTGTCAAAGATTTCCTTTATCTCCCCTTCCTGTTCCGGGTACTCCTCCAGAAAATGCTCCAGGACCTCCTGCTTTACGGCAGCGATATTATCTTCCCGGGCCAGTTTCTCTTCCGTCCTGATGGCAGCGGTAAGTTTATCCAAGGCATAGGTCCGCACCGCCTCTTCCAGTTCGGGATCCGGGATGAACAAAGGTACCTCCCGTTTTTCTTTCCCAACTTCGGCCATAATTTTTTCCTGGAAAGCTACCAGCTCTTTTATTGTTTTATGGCCAAATTCAATGGCTTCTAAAATCTGCTGTTCCGATACTTCCTTCGCCCCTGCTTCAACCATCAGTACGTTCTCCTTGGTCCCTGCCACCACCAGATGCAGTAAGCTCTTTTCCGCCTGTTCCAGGGTGGGATTAATGACGTACTGGCCGTCAACGAGACCGACTATCACCGCTCCTACCGGTCCGGCAAAGGGGATATCCGAGATGGACAGGGCACAGGAAGCGCCAAAGAGGGCAGCAATCTCCGGTGAATTGTTTTGATCGACGGACATGATTGTGGCCACCACGTGGACGTCATTGCGAAACCCTTTGGGAAAGAGGGGACGCAAAGGGCGGTCGATGAGCCGAGCCGACTGAATGGCCTTTTCGCTGGGGCGGCCCTCCCGTTTAATAAAGCCTCCGGGAATCTTACCCACCGCATACAGGCGTTCTTCATAGTCGACGGTCAAGGGGAAAAAATCGATTCCTTCCCGGGGTGCATCGGAACAAGTTGCCGTCACCAGCACTACCGTATCACCGTAATGGACAAAGGCTGCACCATTGGCCTGCTTGGCAACCTTGTTTAGCTCAACCTTTAATTGCCGCCCTGCCAATTCCATTTCGTAAACGGCAACCATTTCTCAAACCTCCTTTGACTCCTATTATAGATTATTCTCATGTCGCGGCAGAGTATAGTACCTTAAAATTATTATTACCTGTGCAATATTACTTATAGCAGCGGATTGCTACACTGGAAAAAGGAGCGGTATGCATCCGCTCCTCTACCTTCTTAATCCCAGTTTATCTAGAATAACCCGATAGCGTTCCGGATCTCTGCTCTTCAGGTAATTAAGGAGCCGGCGGCGGCGGCCAACCATTTTCAGCAACCCTCGCCGGGAATGGAAATCCTTCTTATGTTCCTGAAGATGCCGGGTCAGGTAGTTTATCCTCTCCGTCAGGATGGCGATTTGTACCTCGGGTGATCCGGTATCCCGGTCGTGCAATTTAAAATTGGCAATAATATTCTGTTTCTGTTCGACAGTAAGCGCCATTTTGTTCACCTCCTGTTTTTGGTCTATCCCCAATAAGCCAAGAAAACCGCCGGAGCCATCGATCTTCCTAGCTTATGGTTCGTATCAGGCCATTTCCCGCTGCCGGGTTTGACTGGCCTGGTACTCACGGGGTTCAAATTTACCAGGTATATTTTATCACATGGGGCGTGAGCTTGTAAACAGAAGGCCGTCGGAATTACGTAGTAGACCGACCAGAGTTTCGTTCACAGAAGTTTAATCGTTTGAAAATAATATTGCAAAAGGTGGGTATCCCTGAGATATTATGGGTTTGGAAGAAAAACCAAATACCTCAGAAAGGAGACCCACC
>DUTA01000108.1 GCA_012842325.1 Bacillota bacterium
GCTCGATAATGGGAATGCCTGCCTCCAGCAGCCTGTCCCCCAGATAATTGACTTGGTCGATCCGGTACCGCAGGTAATCTTCCCGGCAGACCTCCCGCAGACCCCGGGCCAGGACCTCCATATCGCGGCCGGCCAGGCCACCGTAAGTGGGGAAGCCTTCGAAAAGGACACCCCACACCTGCACCCGCCGGTAGAGTTCCTCATCCCGCATGGCCACAAAACCGCCAATATTGGCCAGCCCATCCTTCTTGCCGCTCATGGTGCAGCCGTCGGCATAGGAAAAGATCTCCCTTACAATCTCAGGGATGGATTTGTCGGCATAGCCCTCTTCCCGCTGCTTGATAAAGTAGGCATTCTCCGCAAACCGGCAGGCATCAATAAAGAAGGGGATCCCGTATTTCTTGCAGATGGCACTGACCGCCCTAATATTGGCCAGGGAAACGGGCTGGCCCCCACCGCTGTTGCAGGTAATGGTCAGCATCACCAGGGGGATTTTCTCCACGCCCTTTTCCTGTATGAAGCTCTCCAGCTTTTCCGTATCCATATCCCCTTTGAAGGGATGCCTGGCCACCGGATCATAGGCGATCTCCCGGACCAGGTCGACGGGCCTGGCCCCCTTGTGCTGGACATGGGCCTTGGTGGTATCAAAGTGCATATTGTTGGGAATATATTGTTCCCTGTCCCTCTGGACCAGGGTGGTAAAGAGGATGTTTTCGGCCCCCCGGCCCTGATGGGTGGGCAGGACATAATCAAAGCCCATCACCTCTTTTACCGCCGCCCGGAGGTGATGGAAGTTGCGGCTGCCGGCATAGGCTTCGTCCCCCAGCAGCATGCCCGCCCACTGGTTATCGCTCATTGCCGACGTCCCGCTGTCAGTGAGGAGATCAATATAGACAGCCTCGGAAGGCAGCAAAAATAAATTGTAACCGGCTTCCTCTAACAGGCGCTCCCGTTCCTCCCGTGTTGTCATTACTAAAGGTTCCACCATTTTAATCCGAAAGGGTTCCGCCAAATAGTCATTTTCCAAGTTGCCTCACTCCCTTCTTGTTCTATATTGAAATATTTCGCAATATTCGCCGCAAACCCTCTTTCCTGCCCTGAATATTGCCTCAAAATTTCTCCACCCTCAGCCACGGAACAGGTTTCCGGAAGTAATTCCCTACAACCAATTTCATAATTGCCCTGGCCAGGCGGGCCGGATCGTGCCGGACATAATTGGTGGAGCTAATGAAATTGCCCCGGACAATCTTTACTCCCATCTTCTGCAGGCGTTCCCAATCCACCCGCACCGGGTAAGCCTGCTCCTGCCGGTAACGTTGTCGCAGCCGGGGGGGAACAGGTTCGGTATTGACAATGATATAATCAACCAGGCCGGCGGCCACGTGTTCCTGCAGTACCGCCAGGTGATCTGCCGCCGTGTAACCATGGGTTTCCCCCCACTGGGTCATCACATTGCAGACATAAATGCAGGGGGCCGGGGAAAGCTGGATGGCCTCGGCCAGCTCTGCCACCAAGAGATTGGGCAGGACACTGGTGTACAGGCTGCCCGGGCCCAGGATAATGGCATCGGCTTCCCGAATAGCCTCCACGGCCTCCGGCACCGGGCGGGGTTTTTCCGGCTTGAGGGACAGATGCCGGATCCGCTCCCCGCGACTGGTAATGTTGGTCTCCCCCAGCACAGTTTCTCCCGTCGCCAGTTCCGCCTGGAGGGTTACATTTTCCAGGGTGGAGGGCAGGACCTGTCCCTGTACGGCCAAAACGCGGCTGGCCTGCCTGACGGCAGCGGAAAAATCCCCCAGTATCTCCGTCAAGCCGGCTAAAAAAAGGTTGCCCAGGTTATGTCCGGCCAGCCCTTCCCCGCACTGAAAGCGGTGCTGGAACAAGCTTTCCATCAAAGGTTCGGTATCGGCCAGGGCCACCAGGCAGTTTCTGATGTCCCCGGGGGGGAGAATCCCCAGTTCTACCCGCAGCCGGCCCGAGCTGCCCCCGGTGTCGGTCACCGTGACAATAGCGGTAATGTTGCCCGTATATTCCTTTAACCCCCGGAGGAGGACCGACAGACCGGTACCGCCGCCCAGGGCAACGATTTTGGGGCCCTTCCCCAGATGGCGGCGGCGATAAATCACGTCCACCAGACCTTCTTCGTCCAGGGGCAAGAGAACACTAAGGAGGGACCGGAAAGTCTGGCGCAGGCCCACGGCAGCCATTCCGGTCCCCAGGCAGAGGAGGAGTATGCCCCGGAGGGGGGAAACGGGGGGCAGCTGGAGGGGAAGGAGCATGGCCAAGCCCCAGCTTGCCAGGCCCACGCCCCCCAAAAACAGAAAGAACCAGCGCTTTATTCCCAGTCCGGGGTACAGCCACTTCAGAAAGGATTTCATTCATCCCCAACCTCCTTTCTCCCAAGATCCCGGTGTTCGGCCAGTACCCTTATTTGCCTTTGCCCCAGCATCCTGGCCAGTTCCTGGGCAATGACGACGGAACGATGGCGTCCCCCGGTACAGCCGATACCCACCAGGAGATGGGTCTTGCCTTCCTTGCGGTAATGGGGCAGCAAAAAGAGCAGGAGGTCGGTAACACGGGTTAAAAATTCCTTGGTAACGGGCCATTTTAAGACATAGTTTTTGACCTCTTCTTCATAGCCGGTCCGGTGGCGAAGGGATGCAATATAGTAGGGATTGGGCAAAAAGCGGACGTCAAAGGCCAGATCCACATCGGGGGGCAGCCCGTACTTAAAACCGAAGGAAATGATGGTGACGGGCAGGTCATCGCCCGGGGAAGCAGTGGAGAATATCCGCCTGATCTCATCCTTCAGTTGCCCGGGCGAGAGATGGCTGGTATCAATAATATGATGGGCCCTGGTTTTTAATTCCTCCAGACGCTTGCGCTCCCGCTTGATGCCCTCGGTCACCAAACCGGTGGCGGCCAGGGGGTGGCGGCGACGGGTTTCCTTAAACCGCCGCACCAGGGTCTCATCGGAAGCGTCCAGAAAGATAATCCGGTAATCGATGCCCGCTCCTTCCAGTTCGCCCAGGGCGGCAAAGAGATGGTCGAAGAATTCACCGCCCCGGATATCCACCACCAGGGCCACCCGGCTGAGCCGGTTTCCCGCCTGATGGCACAGTTCGGCCAGCTTGGGGATCAGGGTGGGGGGGAGGTTGTCAACACAGTAAAAACCCATGTCTTCCAGAAAATGGGCCGCCTGGGTTTTCCCTGCTCCCGAAAGGCCGGTAATGATGATAAATTGCCTTTTCTCCTCTTTTTCTACCATGCTGCTCATTCCCATTCTCAACTTGTCCCATCCAAGCAGTGCACAAAAATTATATCACAGGGGCGGGAAAAGAGAAAGATGCCCGCAATGGGGCATCTTACCCATCTGAAACCTAATCATCCAGATGCTGTTTTTCCCAGGCAGGTTTCATGGCCTCCACCAGGGTCCACCAGTCCTCATAGCGCCGCCGGTAAGCCTCGGTGTGTTCAGGTATAGGCTGGAAGGTAGCCCTGATTTTTACCGCTTTGGCAAAGGCCTCCTCATAATCCCTGTATATGCCGGCCCCCACGGCGGCGGCCAGGGCACAGCCCAGGGCGCCGATCTCAGAGGCTGTCACCACCTCTACGGGCACACCCAGGACATCGGCAAACATCTGGCTCCAGAAATCGCTCTTGGCCCCGCCGCCGGCCAGGCGGGCGGCGTTGACCTTTCCGCCCTGGCGGCAGATGTTGTCAATATGCATCTTGTGGTCGAAGGTGATCCCTTCGAAGAGGGCCCGGGCCAGGTCGGCAAAGGTGTGCCCCTGGGCAATGTTGTAAAAACCGGCCCGCCCCCGGGGGTGGACATTGGGCTGGGCGATAAAGGGATGGTAGATGACACTGGTACCCCCTGGGGGAATGGAGGCCGCCGCTTCCGTAATGACATCGTATTTGGATATCCCCCTCCTTTCCCCCTCCAGGGCCGCACCGGCACCCAGCTGGTTGACGAACCACTCCAAATTGGTCGCCGACGTGGCGCCGCCGCTTAAGGCCAGCACCTTGCCGGGCAGGTCAAAGTGCAGGTTGATGGTCATATTCTGCAGGGGCCGGTCGGCAATGACCTGGTTGATGGACCAGGTTCCCACGACAATGGAGGCATAGCCCTCTGCAATGACACCAGAACCGATACAACAGGCGGTAACATCCATCATCCCCGCCCCGCAGGGAGTACCTTCCTTCAGTCCCGTCCGGGCCGCCGCCTCGGCCGTCACATAGCCGGCAATGGCCCGGCTGGCGGGAGCCATTTTCGGCAATTTATCGAACATCTCC
>DUTA01000109.1 GCA_012842325.1 Bacillota bacterium
GGGCGACTCCCTCCCAAATAAAGTCCCTCTCCTATACTTTTTCCGGTACGAACCGGGACTATGCGCCCCCGCCCAAGAAGCCTAACCGTAAAGAGCCCCTGCCAAACCGCAGCTTTTTCCCATAAAAGAAGGGAGTCTCCCGAGCAGACTCCCTTGAACCAACTTTAACTTACCGATCCAATCTTTCCCGCAGGAGTTTATTCACCAGCTGGGGATTGGCCTGACCCCGGGTCTCCCTCATCACCTGGCCCACCAGAAAACCGAGGGCCCTCTCCTTGCCGCCCCGGTAGTCGGCCACCGATTCCGGATGGGCGGCAATCACCTTATCCACCAGGGCGGCCAGAACTTCGACATCGCTGATCTGGGACAGCCCCTTCTCCTTCACTATCGTTTCCGGATCCCGGCCTGTGCTGAACATCTCGGCGAAGATGTCCTTGGCCATTTTCCCGCTGATGGTGCCTTTCTCCTGCAGCGCCAGGAGCTTGCCCAGATTTTCCGGGGAAACGGGACAGGCGGTGATTTCCAGGCCCTCTTTCCGCAGGAGCCCCATAAGTTCCACCATCACCCAGTTGGCCGCCGTCTTGGCCTCCCCAAAATGTTGCAGTACTTCTTCATAGTAGTCGGCCACATCCTTGCTGGCCACCAGGACCTCGGCATCGTAATCGGAGAGGCCCAGCTCCTCCGTAAACCGCTGCTTCCTGGCATCGGGCAGTTCCGGGAGGCTTTCCCGGAGCCCCTCCACCCACTCCTGATCAATCTGCAGGGGCACCAGGTTGGGATCGGGGAAATAGCGATAGTCATGGGCCTCTTCCTTGCTGCGCATACCCCAGGTGACCTCTGCCTGTTCATCCCAGTGGCGGGTTTCCTGGATTACCCTTTCGCCGGCGGCCAGCACCCGGGCCTGGCGTTCAATCTCGTAGGCCAGGGCCCGTTCGACGGCCCGGAAGGAATTGAGGTTTTTAATCTCTGTCTTTGTCCCCAGTTGCGTAGAACCCCGGGGCCGGAGGGAGACGTTGGCATCGCAGCGCAAGGAACCCTCTTCCATCTTGCAGTCGGAAACCCCGGTATACTGGATGATAGTGCGCAGTTTGGTCAAAAACAGGCGGGCTTCCGCCGGTGAGCTGAGATCGGGCTCGGTGACAATCTCCAGCAAAGGGACCCCGGAACGGTTGTAGTCTACCAGGGTGGCGGCTGCCCCGGTACCGTCGCCCCCGTGGACAAGTTTTCCCGCATCCTCCTCCAGGTGGGCCCGCTTGATGCGGACCCGCTTTTTCTTGCCATCCACTTCCAGATCCACATAGCCGTCGGCGCAGAGGGGCTGGTCATACTGGGAGATCTGGTAGTTCTTGGCCATATCGGGATAGAAATACTGCTTCCGGTCAAACTTGCAGGTGGAAGCAATGCGGCAGTTGAGGGACAGGCCGGCCTTGACGGCATATTCCACCGCCTGCTTGTTCAAGACCGGGAGGGAGCCTGGATGCCCCAGGCAGACGGGGCAGGTCTGGCTGTTGGGCTCGGCCCCAAACCCGGCACTGCAGGCACAGAAGAGCTTGGTTTTGGTCATCAGTTCCACGTGGATCTCCAGGCCGATTACCGGTTCAAATTCCTGCATTTACATCACCCCCTCGCTTGCGGGTGGAAACTGCTTGTGGAATTGGGTCTCCTGCTCAAAGGTATAGGCAACCTGCAGGAGCTTGCCTTCGGCAAAGGGTTTCCCCATGATCTGCATCCCGATGGGCAAGCCCTGGGAGAAGCCGCAGGGTATGCTGATTGCCGGCAGCCCGGCCAGATTGACCGCCAGGGTACAGACGTCGGACATATACATGGCCAGGGGGTCATTCACCTTGGCTCCGATCTTAAAGGCCACCGTGGGCGAAGTGGGGGTTATGAGGACATCGTATTTCTGGAAAGCCTCGTGGAATTCCTGCCGGATCAGGGTCCGTACCTGCTGGGCCTTGTGGTAATAGGCGTCATAGTAGCCGGCGCTGAGGGCGTAGGTGCCCAGCATGATCCGGCGCCTCACTTCCGGTCCCAGGACACGCCTGCTCTTGGTGTACATGTCCAGCAAATTGTCTGCCTCGGCCCGGTAGCCGTAGCGGATGCCATCGTAACAGGCCAGGTTGGATGATGCTTCCGCCGGGGCAATGATATAGTAGGCGCTGAGGCAGTGGGAAGTGGTCTGGAGGGAGGTTTCCTCCACCCTGGCTCCCAGTTTCTCCAGGAGCCGGATCCCTTTCCAGACGGCGGTGCTGACCTCAGGTTCGATCCCTTCCGCGTAATACTCCCTGGGAACCCCGATTCTGAGCCCGGCCACATCGGGCACCAAAAAGCTGGTATAGTCGGGCACCGGTTCCCTGAGGACCGTCGAATCCCTCCGATCATGGCCGCTGATCACATTCAAGACCAGGGCGGCGTCGGTGACATTTCTGGCCATGGGGCCGACCTGATCGAGGGAAGAGGCAAAGGGTATGACGCCATAGCGGGAAACCCGGCCGTAGGTGGGCTTCAAGCCCACTATCCCGCAAAAGGAAGCCGGCTGCCGGATGGAACCACCCGTGTCCGAGCCCAGGGCAAAGCTGACGGCACCGGCGGCGATGGCCGCGGCCGAGCCGCCGCTGGAACCCCCCGGCACCCGTTCCGGGTTCCAGGGATTGCGGGTTTTGTGAAAGGCGGAAAACTCGGTGGAAGACCCCATGGCAAATTCGTCCATATTGGTCTTGCCCACCAGGACCGCTCCGGCCTCCCGCAGGCGTTTATAGACGGTGGCATCATAAACGGGACGATAGTTTTCCAGCATTTTCGACCCACAGGTCGTCGGGACACCCCGGACCGAGATATTATCCTTCAGGGCAAAGGGGATCCCCGCCAGGGGCGGCAGCTCTTCCCCCTCCTCCCGGCGCCGGTCAATTTCCCGGGCCTGCTCCAAAGCCAGCTCTTCGGTGACGGTAATAAAGGCCTGCACCCGGGAATCAACTTCCCTGAGCCGCTGTAAAAAGGCCGCCGTTATTTCCCGGGCAGTGACCTCTCCCCCAACCAGGAGTTTGTGCAGACTGTGGGCCGGTAGTTTCCAAAGCTCCATACTTCGACCTCCTTTTCTCCGGAAAGTCCCCGAACTTCCAGAGTAATGGCACCGGTTCCTCCAGGCAGTCCCGGGCAGGCAGCACCAGCCCCTGTCCCGGTTCCCGGGCATACCTATTCTTCAATAACCCGCGGAACCACAAAATACCCCCCGGCCTGTTGGGGAGCATTGGCCAGGGCCTCCTCCACCGGGAGGGACTCACCCGGCTCATCTTCCCGGAACACATTGAGGACGGGCAGGATATGGGTAGTGGGTGGAACCCCCGTGGTCTCCAGTTCCTGCAGTTTGGCAAAATGGGCGAGGATTTCACTCAACTGGGCTGCATACTGTTCCTTCTCTTCCTCGGTGAGTTCCAGGCGGGCAAGATATGCGATCTGTTCCACCTGTTCCCGATCCAGGATCATTCTCTTCACCACCTTCTGTTGAGATCCCTTATCTTTCCGCTGTCAGCAACCCTGCTGCCGCAGGCCGCCTTTGAAATTAACGGTTTATTATAACATTTCC
The DNA here is from genome assembly GCA_012842325.1 of Bacillota bacterium. GTDB lineage: Bacteria > Bacillota > DTU030 > DTU030 > DTU030 > DTU030. The sequence goes on from DUTA01000109.1 coordinate 3,584, forward strand.
TGGGAATAGAAACAAGTTTTTCCCGCCCGGCACCCGGCAAAATCCACTGGTCCTCTACCTGCCGGCAGCCGGGGATTGCCATTGGGCCAGCAGCTTTTCAAATTCCTCCTCGGTCAAAACAGGAATCCCCAGTTCCCGGGCCCTGGTCAGTTTGCTCCCGGGATTGGCGCCGACAACCACATAGTCGGTTTTGGCGCTGACGCTTCCCCGCACCTGGGCGCCCAGGCTCTCCAGAAGTTCCTTGGCTTCCGAGCGGGTAAACCTGGCCAGGGTGCCTGTCAAAACAAAGGCCTTCCCGGCCAGGGGCTTAGGCCCGGCTTCCCTTTCCTCTCCTTTGCCTCCAGTGTTGACTCCGGCCTTTTCCAGGGCGGCGATAACGGCCTGGTTCTGGGGCTCGGCAAAAAACCGGACGATGCTGGCCGCCACTTTGGGCCCAATCTCGGGAATGGCCGTAAGCTCTTCCTCACC
>DUTA01000110.1 GCA_012842325.1 Bacillota bacterium
CCCACTACCTGGGGGCCGACGGCAGGGGGGGAGGGCTCCTGCAGCTGCCCGCCGGCGGTTCCCGCCTTCCCGCCAGTGCGGCTACAGTGGAACAGGGTCTGCACTATATTCACATGCAGGGGGGCGAGGTGTTCAAATTCGCAGTCCGGATCATGGGCGAGGCTTCCCTGGAAGCCCTCCGGCGGGCGGGAGTGGCCCCGGATGAGCTGGACTTTCTCGTTCCCCACCAGGCCAATCACAGGATAATCATGGCGGCTGTTAAGCGTTTGGGGCTCTCGCCGGAGCAGGTCATTGTCAACCTGGATCGTTACGGGAATATGTCGGCTGCCTCCATCCCTGTGGCTCTGGAGGAAGCGGTGCGGGACGGCCGGATCAGGGACGGAGACAATGTCCTGCTGGTTGGCTTCGGTGCCGGTTTGACCTGGGGCGCCGCGGTCATCAAGTGGGGGCAGTGAGGGGGGAAGGCGATGCGAACCAAGATCTGCGAGCTGCTGGGGATAGAATACCCCATTTTGCAGGGGGGCATGGCCTGGGTGGCCACAGCCGAACTGGCTGCCGCCGTTTCCAAGGCCGGGGGACTGGGTATTATCGGGGCCGGGAACATGACCCCCCAAATGCTGGCAGGGGAAATCAAAAGGGTCAGGGAGTATACGGACCGCCCCTTCGGGGTCAACGTATATTATCTGTCACCCTACGTGGACGAGATCATAGAAACGGTGATCAGGCACCGGGTGCCGGTGGTTACCACGGGGGCGGGCAATCCGGGGAGACACATCCACCGCCTCCAGGAGAAGGGGATAAAGGTTATCCCGGTGGTGGCCTCCGTTGCCCTGGCCAAACGCCTGGCCCGCCTGGGGGTCGATGCCGTCATCGCCGAAGGGATGGAGTGCGGCGGCCACATTGGCGACTTGACCACCATGGCCCTGGTGCCCCAGGTTGTGGATGCGGTGGATATTCCCGTCATTGCCGCCGGGGGAATTGCCGACGGCCGGGGGCTGGCGGCGGCCTTGGCTCTGGGGGCCCAGGGGGTGCAGCTGGGTACCCGCTTTGTCTGTGCCCGGGAATGCACCGTCCACCAAAACTACAAGGACATGATCCTCAAGGCCGGGGACCGGGATACTGTGGTCACCGGCGCAAGTACCGGTCATCCGGTCCGGGTCCTGAAAAACCCCTTCAGCCGGGAGTTTCTGAGGCGGGAGGCCGCCGGAGCCGGGCGGGCCGAACTGGAAGCCCTGGGGGCAGGAAAACTGCGGGCGGCCGTCCGGGACGGTGATGTCCAGGGCGGTTCGGTAATGGCCGGGCAAATTGCCGGCCTCATCAGACAGGAGCTGTCGGCGGCGGAGATCATCCAGGAAATGATGGCAGGAGCCAGGGAAGTTATTACCAGCTGGAAGGGTGTGCTGTAAATGGCGAAAATGGCCTTCTTGTTTCCCGGCCAGGGGGCCCAGTACGTGGGGATGGGAAAGGAACTGGCGGCCCAGTATCCGGAAGCCAGGGCCGTCTTTGCCGAGGCCGACGAAGCCCTGGGCATGCCCCTGAGCAGGCTGTGCTTTGAAGGGCCGGAGGAAGAACTGCATTTGACCGTCAATACCCAGCCGGCTGTGGTTGCCACCAGCCTGGCCTGCCTGGCCGTTTTTCAAAAAAAATTGGGGGAAAGGGCGGCCGCCGTGGCCGGTTTGAGCCTGGGCGAGTATTCCGCTCTGGTGGCAGCCGGCTCCCTGTCCTGCGGCACGGCCGTAACCCTGGTCCGCAAGCGGGGAGAGTACATGCAGGAGGTGGTTCCTCCGGGGAAGGGGGCCATGACGGCCATTATCGGTCTGGACCGGGAAGAGGTAATCCGGCTCTGCCGGGAAGCAGCAGCGTACGGGGTTGTTGCCCCGGCCAACTTCAACTGTCCCGGCCAGGTGGTGATTTCCGGAGAGAAGAACGCCGTCGCGAAGGCTAGGGACATGGCCAGGAAAGCCGGCGCCCGGCGGGTCATAGATCTTCCGGTGAGCGCTCCCTTCCATTCCCCCCTGTTAAAACCGGCGGGAGAGAAGATGGCCCGGGAGCTGGAGCAGGCCCCCCTGGAGGATGCCCGCCTTCCCCTGGTGGCCAATGTGAGCGCCGCTTACCTGACCAGGAAGGAGGAGATCAAGGGGGCCCTGGTAAAACAGGTGAGCGAACCGGTCCTCTGGGAAGAGACCCTGCGCCGGCTGGCCCGGGATGGGGTTGAGATCTTTGTCGAAATTGGTCCGGGCAGGGCCCTCTCGGGCTTTGTCCGCAAGACCGTACCCGGAGCTACCACCCTGAATGTTGATGACCCCACTTCTTTGGCCAGGGCCCTTGATCAACTGGAGGAGGTTGTTTAAAATGGAAGTTAAACAGCAGGTGGCAGTAATTACCGGCGGTGCCCGAGGTATCGGCCGTGCCACCGCCCTGGAGCTGGCCCGCCAGGGGGCCCGGGTGGTAATCAATTATGCCACCAGCCGTAAAGAAGCAGAACGGCTGGTGGCGGAGATTAAGGCCCAGGGGGGAGAGGCAGTGGAACACCAGGCCAATGTGGCCTCACTGGAGGAGGCCTACGGCCTGGTGGAAAGGGCCCTGGAGCTTTTCGGTACCGTCGATATACTGGTCAATAATGCCGGGATTACCCGGGACAATCTTTTACTCCGGATGAAGGAAGAGGAATGGGATCAGGTCATAGAGGTTAATCTAAAGGGAGTTTTTAACTGCACCAAGGCCTGTCTCAGGCCCATGCTGAAACAGCGGCGGGGCCGGATCATAAACATATCTTCCGTCATCGGGCTGGCAGGAAATGCGGCCCAGGCCAATTATGCTGCGGCCAAGGCGGGCATAATCGGTTTTACCAAGGCCATGGCCAGGGAGCTTGCTGCCAGGGGAATAACGGTAAATGCCGTGGCCCCGGGCTTCATTGCCACCGATATGACCGCTTCCCTGCCTGCGGAAATCCAGGAAGAGTACCGGCGGCGGATTCCCCTGGGGCGGCCGGGGACCCCGGCCGATGTTGCCCGGGTAGTGGCCTTTCTAGCCTCGCCGGCGGCAGATTACATAACGGGCGAGGTCATCCGGGTCGATGGGGGATTGGCTATCTAGCGTATATTTTTTGCCCCTACTCTATATCATTATAGAAGGATAGAGGAGAAGGTCGTGAAGGGAGGTGAGGGGAGTGGATTATTTCGCCAGGGTAAGGGAAATTATTGCCGAACAGCTTGGTATCGATGAAGATGAGATTAAGCTGGAGAGCTCCTTCATCGACGATCTTGGTGCCGATTCCCTGGACCTTGTGGAGCTGATAATGGCTTTGGAAGAGGAATTTGACCTGGAAATTCCCGATGAAGAGGCAGAAAAAATTGTCACAGTGGGGGATGCGGTAGAGTACTTAAAAGCCAATTTATAATCTCACTTGCCAGTTCAATAAGTTCCGTAGTTCAACTACGGGACTTTCTTATAAATCCCCCTTTCTCCCGGGCAGCAGGCCCAGGGGATTGGGAAGGTTAATTTGGGGTGAAAAGGATGAAAAAGAGGGTAGTGATTACCGGACTGGGCCCCATCACACCCATTGGCATTGGCAGGGAAAAGTACTGGGAAGGACTGAAGGCGGGGCGGTCCGGCGTAGATAGAATAAGGGATTTCCCGGTGGATGATTTCCCAACCCAGATTGCCGCCCAAGTGCGGGATTTTAAACCGGAGGACTATCTGGAGCGGAGGGACGCCCGCCGGATGGACAGGTTTGCCCAATTGGCCGTGGCCGGGGCAAAACTTGCCCTGGAAGATGCTGCTTTAGACCTGAACTCTGTCGACAAAGAACGCTGCGCCGTCATTCTCGGGACCGGGATCGGCGGTTTGCAAACCTTTGAGGAGCAGTGCCGGACACTGCACCAGCAGGGGCCGGCCCGGGTCAGCCCCTTTTTTATTCCCATGCTGATCGGTAACATGGGGGCGGGGCAGATTGCCATTGCCTTCGGCTTCCGGGGCCCGGCCAAAGCCGTTACAACCGCCTGCGCCTCCAGTACCGATGCCTTTGGGCAGGCCTTTCGCCTGCTCCAGGGAGGGGAAGCCGATGTTGTCCTGGCCGGAGGCACCGAAGCGGCCATCTGCCCGGCGGGGCTGGCCGGTTTTTGTGCCCTGAAGGCCCTGTCCACCCGCAATGACGAACCGGAAAGGGCTTCTCGGCCCTTTGATAGAGAGCGGGACGGTTTTGTCATGGGAGAGGGGGCAGGCATCCTGGTCCTGGAAGAACTGGAACATGCCCGCCGCCGGGGGGCCAGGATCTATGCTGAGGTGAAGGGCTATGGCTGCACCTGTGATGCCTACCACATTACGGCACCGGCCCCGGAGGGGGAGGGAGCGGCCCGGGCCATGGAGCTGGCCCTGGCCGATGCCCGTCTGGCAGGGGAAGAGATCGATTACATCAATGCCCACGGCACCTCCACCCCCTACAACGACAAATATGAAACGGCAGCCATTAAAAGGGTCTTTGGCGACCACGCCTACCGGGTGGCCATCAGTTCCACCAAATCCATGCTCGGCCACCTCCTCGGTGCGGCCGGGGCGGTGGAAATAATTGCCACATGCCTGGCCGTGGCCGAAGATATCATTCATCCCACCATCAATTACCAACACCCGGATCCGGAATGCGATTTGGACTATGTGCCCAATGAGGCCCGGCGGCAGACGGTCCGCAACGCCCTGTCCAATTCCCTGGGTTTCGGCGGACACAATGCAACAGTTGTCCTCTCTAAATATAACGGTTGCTAAAGGTGGTTATATGAGGAATCTGGCAGAACTGGAAAGCAGGATCGGGATAAAATTTACCGAACCCAGGTACCTGGAACAGGCCCTGACCCATGCGTCCTATGCCAATGAGCAGGGAGAAGGGCACCAGTCCAACGAAAGGCTGGAATTCCTTGGGGATGCTGTTTTGGAACTGGCTGTCAGTGAACTATTGTATCACAGGTACCCGCAACTCTCCGAGGGGGCCCTGACCAAACGGCGGGCTGCCCTGGTATGTGAAGCTACCCTGGAGCAGTGTGCGCGGCAGCTGGAACTGGGTTCCTTCCTCCGCCTGGGAAAGGGGGAGGAGTTGTCGGGGGGCCGGGAGCGGCCAGCCCTGCTGGCCGATGCCCTGGAAGCCCTCCTGGGCGCTGTTTTCCTGGACCAGGGGCTGGAGGCGGCCAGGGCCTTTGTGGCCCGGATCCTGGGCGACCGCATCGAAGGGGAAGAGGAGCTCTTCTTCGATTACAAGACCCAGCTTCAGGAAGCCCTCCAGCGGGATCGCAATTATAGTCTCAAGTACAATTTACTGGCGGCCGAGGGGCCGGATCACAATAAAACCTTTCGGGTGGGTGTGGTGATCAACGGGGTACAGGTAGCAGTGGGAGTGGGGAGGAGCAAAAAGGAGGCGGAGCAGGCAGCCGCCCGGCAAGCCCTGGCTTTGGTTGTAGAAGAGTACAAACCGCAGGGATAGCAAGGACTTTTGGCCCTTATTCCGAGGAAATACCTCTTTTTATCCCTTCCCAAAGGAAGGGATAATTCATAAAATAGAACAGGGACCGCCTGCTTGAGTGAAAAAGTAACAACAAAGAAATGTTTATATATTCTGGAAAGGAAGGAATTATCCGGAATAAGGAGAATATAATTAGTTAAAGATGGACGTGACCCCATTCAACCAAAGGAGGAGTGAAACAGTGGAAGTACTAAAGGTATCAGCCCAATCAAACCCTAAATCAGTAGCGGGGGCTCTGGCTGCTGTCCTGCGGGAAAACGGCTCCGCGGAGTTGCAGGCGGTAGGAGCCGGGGCCGTGAACCAAGCAGTGAAGGCTATTGCTATTGCCCGAGGCTTTGTTGCACCCAATGGTATTGATCTCGTTGCTGTTCCAGCCTTTGCCGAAATCCAAATTGATGGTGAGGAGAGAACGGCCATTAAATTTATTGTCGATCCGAGATAGGTAACATCAACAATGTTTTTCAAACCTGTCCGCTGGCAAGCACGGACAGGTTTTTTGTGGTTTTTCCTGATCCGGGGAAAAGTTGATTGGTAAACCACCCTCAACCTGTGCTAAAATTAAACTGTTTACGGCCCGAGAACCGGTGCTTTTGGGGGGTGAGGAATTGCTCCTGCGCCGCTTGGAACTGTACGGCTTTAAATCCTTTGCCAACCGGACCAAACTGGAATTTGGTCCGGGCATCACCGCCATTGTGGGCCCCAACGGCAGCGGTAAGAGCAACATAGCCGATGCCATCCGGTGGGTGCTGGGGGAACAGCGTTTAAAACTCCTCCGGGGGGAAAAGGCCGAGGACCTGATCTTTGCCGGTTCTGCCAAACGCCCTTCCCTGGGTTACGGGGAGGTGGTCCTGGTGCTGGATAATTCCCGGGGCATCCTCCCCCTGGAATATACGGAAGTTGAGATCGCCCGCCGGGTCTATCGCTCCGGGGAGAGCGAGTTCCGGTTGAACAAGGCCCGCTGCCGCCTGAAGGACATCCAGGAATTGTTCCTCGATACGGGACTGGGCCGGGATACCTATGCCCTCATCAGCCAGGGGCAGGTTGAGCGGCTGCTGACCGTGGGCCCCGAGGAACGGCGGCTGATGCTGGAAGAGGCGGCCGGGATCTTGAAGTACCGCTATCGGAAAGGGGAGGTCCTCCATAAATTGGAGGAGGCGGAGCGGAATATCCAGCGGGTGACGGACCTTTTGACGGAACTGGAGCAGCAACTGCCGGTCCTGCAAGAGGAGGCCCGCCGGGAAAAGCTCTACCGGGAATACAGCGGGGAATTGAGAAGGGGACAGATAACCCTGGCCCTGTACCAGTGGGACCGTTTGCAGGGACGAAAGGAAGAGGTCCTGCAGCGGCTCCGGGAAGAGGAAGCCCGAAAAGAGGAGATACAGACCGGGCTCCAGGCCCTGGGAGCGGAAGGGGAGAAAATAGCCCTGGACCTGTTATTAACAGAGGAACAGCTGCAAAAAGAGCAGCAGGCCCTCTCCTCCCTCCAGGCCCAGGTCAGCCGCCTGGAGGAGAGCATTAGTTTACGGGCAGAACGCCTCCAGCTGGTGCGGGAAGAGCAGGTTAAGAAAGGCAAGCAACAGGAAAAGCGGGCAGAAAAAATCTCCCTGCTCAAGGGACAGATGGAGGAAGCGGCAGGAAACCTGGCCCTGCTGGAGGAGGAGGTACTGCAGGTCGAGGAGGAACTGGCGGCTGCCGAAAACTCCCTGAACCTGTCCCGGGAGGAACTGGTCCAGAAGGAACAGGAGCTGGAGGCCCACAGGGATGAAGCAATTGAGCTGATGCGCCTGGAGGCCGAGGCAAAAAACCAGGGGCAGCTTTTAGAGAGCAGGCGGGAAGCCATGGAGAAAAGCCGGCGACAGCTTGAACGGGAAATTAAAGAGCTGGAAACCGGCCTTGCGGCAAGGGAAAAGGAATACCAGGACCTGGTGCAGGAAGGGCAGGGGTTGGAAAGGGAACTCGTTGCCGGCCAGAGGGTACTGGCAGGCCTGGAAAAAGAGCGGGAGGCAATCCGGTTAAAGGGGGAAGTATTGCAGGGGGAACTGAGGCAGAGACAGGGGGAATTGGACAGGGTTTGTGCCCGCCAGCAATTCCTGGCGGAGATGGAACAAAGCCATGAGGGTTATAACCGGGGGGTTCGGACCGTTCTCCAGGGTTTTGGCCGTGGAGTTTGGGGGACAGTGGCCGATTTGCTCCAGGTAGAGAAGGAGCTGGAAAGGGCCATTGGGGTTGCCCTCGGCTCAATGCTCCAGTTTTTGGTGGTGGAGAATGATTCAGTAGCCCAGGAGGCCATTGAATTTCTCAAAGAAAAAAAGGGGGGGAGGGCCACCTTTCTGCCCCTGAATACAGTCCGGGGCGAAGGCCTGCCCGGCCGCGGACAGGCTCTCCTTTCCCTCCCCGGCGTTTTGGGCCGGGCCGCAGATCTGGTGGCAGCCGAAGGCCGCTTTCGCCCGGTGGTGGAATTCCTCCTGGGGCGGGTGATTGTGGTCAGGGACCTCACCACTGCCCGTTCTATCGCCCGCCAGGGGGGTTATCGCTATAAGATTGTGACCCTGGACGGAGAAGTCATTGCCCCCGGCGGTGCTATTACCGGTGGGACCCTGGGAACGAGCCAGATTAACCTCCTGAGCCGGAAGCGGGAGATTAAGGAACTGGCAGACCGGCAGGCTGCCCTGGAGGGGGAAATCCGAGAGCTGGCCACCCGGCTGGAGGCTGCCCGGCAAGAGATGGCGGACTGCGACGGCCGGATGGGCGAGCTCCAGGAAAAAGTGCGGCAGGGAGAAGGCCGGCTGGAGGAGATCAAGAGGGAACTGGAAAGCCTGCAGCACAGCATTAAAAAAGGAGAGGATACCCTGCAGACCCTCCGGTGGGAGGAGAGGCTGGCCCAGGAAACGCTGCAGGATCTGGACCGGCAGCTCAAGCTGCAGGAAGAGAAGCTGGTCCAGCTCCGGCAGGAAGGGGAGGCCGTTAAGGAAAGGATCGCCCGGCTGGAAGGGCTTTTGCGGGGGAACAAGGAGGAGCAAGAACGGCAGCAGGAAAGGCTGACGGGCCTCAGGGTACAAAGGGAAAGCCTTACCCAGCAAATTAAGGCCCGGCAGGATTACCTGGAGCAGCTTGAATACCAGTATTTGGAGCTGGAGAAAACTAGGCAGGAAGAGGAAGGGGAGTTGGTCCGGCTGGGTGAGGAAGAGGAAGAGTTAAAGGCCAAACTGGCTGCGGACAAAGCTTCCCTGGAGGAGCTGCGGTACCAGGCGGCCCTGGTAGGAGAAGGGCTGCGGCAGCTGCAGGAAAAGAGGGAAGAGCTCCAACAGCAGCAAGGGGAGCTGCAGAAAAAACTGGCTGCCCGACAGCAGGAGCTGGCGGCGTTCATGGAAGGGCAGCACCTGCTGGAAAGGGACCTGGCCAGGTTGGAGACCGCCCTGGAAGAGCTGGAAAGGCGCATGTTTGAAGATTACGGTTTGACGGCGGCCCAGGCCAGGGAATACAGGGAAGATGCCCTGCCGGAGGGCCAGTGGCGCCGCCGCATAGGGGAGCTAAAGGAAAAACTGGACCAGCTGGGGAATGTTAACCTCCAGGCCGGTGAGCAGTACCGGGAGGTCAGGGAGCGCTACGATTTTCTTTCCCGGCAGCTGCAGGATCTGATTGAAGCCCGCCGCTCCCTGGATAAGCTGGTCCGGGAAATCGATGCCATCAGCAGGGAAAGGCTGGAAGAGACCTTCCTGGCGGTTCAGGACAGTTTTCAGCGGGTCTTTCAAGAACTCTTCGGCGGGGGGAAGGCCCAGCTGCAGTTTACCGAAGGGGAGAATCTCCTGGAGGCGGGCCTGGAAATAATGGTCCAGCCGCCGGGCAAGAAACTGCAAAATCTCCTCCTTTTGTCCGGGGGCGAGAAGGCCCTGGCGGCCGTTGCCTTTCTCTTCGGGATTCTCCAGGTCAAACCCAGCCCCTTTTGCGTCCTTGATGAAATCGATGCTTCCCTGGACGATACCAATGCCCTCAGGTTGGGCGAGTTCCTCCGCCGCTATGCCCAGGATACCCAGTTTTTGCTCATTACCCACCGGCAGGAATTGATCCGGCAGGCCGACGTTCTCTATGGCGTTACCATGGATGAGAGCGGGGTTTCCCAATTTTTGTCCCTGGCTGTTGATGATTACATCGAAGATTACAAGGCTGGTTGAGGTAAGGAGGAGAAAAGGTGTTCAGAAATGTTCTGGGACGACTAAAAGAGGGTCTCAGCAAGACCAAGACGGGGCTGGTGCGGAGGGTGGAATCCCTCCTCTCCGCAAGCCCCAGCCTGGACGAAGATTTTTTTCTGGAGCTGGAAGAAATTCTGATCGCGGCCGATGTCGGGGTGGAAACCAGCATCAAGATGGTGGAAGAAATGCGGGAGGCTGTGAAGCGGAAGGAAGTCCGCTCCCCTGAGGATGTACTGAAAAACTTGCGGGAGCAGATAGAGGAAGCCCTGACGGTGGAAGAAACAGGTTTGCGGCAGGAGGCGGGGCTTCCGACCATCATCCTGGTCGTCGGCGTCAACGGTGTGGGCAAGACCACCACCATTGCCAAGCTGGCCCATCTCCTCAAGGAGGAGGGGAAGAGGGTCCTGCTGGCGGCCGCCGATACCTTCAGGGCCGCGGCCATCGACCAGCTGAAGATTTGGTCCCAGCGGCTCAATGTGGATGTGGTCAGTCATCAACCGGGCGCGGATCCGGCGGCGGTGGTCTTTGATGCCCTTCAAGCCCTGCGGGCCCGCTCCCTCGATGTCCTCATTGTGGATACGGCCGGTCGCCTGCACACCAAGTCCAACCTGATGGCCGAGCTGGAAAAGATCCAGCGGGTTATCAAACGGGAATACCCGGAGGCGCCCCTGGAAGTCCTGCTGGTTCTGGACGCCACCACCGGACAGAATGCCCTGGCCCAGGCCCGGGTCTTTCAGGAGGCGGTGGATATAACGGGTATTGTCCTTACCAAGCTGGACGGGACGGCCAAGGGGGGTATTATCATCCCCATCTGCCGGGAGCTCAAGGTGCCGGTAAAATACATCGGCCTGGGCGAGGGCCTGACGGATCTCCAGGAATTTTCGCCCTCCGCCTTTGTGGAAGCTTTATTTGCCCAGAGGGAAGCTTGACAAGGGGGCAGGATCGGGTTAAAATACAACTGTTGCAATCTGTCAAGCTGCTCCCCTTAACAGTACCGGAAAGAGTGAGGACTATGATGGAGAAGGTACTGCGGGTGGCCCGGCTGTTCGATCTGTATGGTGACCTCCTGACGGAGAGGCAGCAGGAGTTTATCCGCCTCTATTATGAGGAGGATTTCTCCCTGGGCGAGATCGCCGCTGCCTTTAACATCAGCCGGCAGGCCGTCTATGACACCCTGCGGCGGGGCGAAGCTCTGCTGGAGGAGTGGGAGGAAAAGCTGGGGCTCCTCCAGCGCAACCAGTGCTGGAGCAGGGCCATGAACCGGGTCTTAAAGCTCCTGGATCGGCTCCAGGTGAGGGTCGGTGGCGATGAAGAAAGCCTTTCCCTCATCGAGGAGATCAGGGGGCTGGTGAACCCCTTTCAGGATAGCTGGGGGAAAGGAGGGGAACAATGCTAGAAGGACTGGCAGCCAAAATACAGGCGACGATGAAAAAACTGCGGGGCAAGGGTAAACTTTCCGAGGCCGATGTCAGGGAGGCCCTGCGGGAGGTACGGCTGGCCCTGCTGGAAGCCGACGTCAACTATAAAGTGGTGAAGGACTTCACCGCCCGGGTGCGGGAACGGGCCGTGGGGCAGGAGGTTATGCAGAGTCTGACCCCGGGCCAGCAGGTGATCAAGATTGTCCATGAGGAGCTTACCAGCCTCATGGGTGGGACAGCCAGCAAATTGGAACCGGCGGCACGGCCGCCGACGGTGGTCATGCTGGTCGGACTGCAGGGGTCGGGAAAGACCACCACTTGCGCCAAACTGGCCCGCTACCTGCGCCGGGAGGGTCGGCGTCCCCTGCTGGTGGCCGCCGATATCTATCGCCCTGCAGCCATCAAACAGCTCCAGGTCCTTGGCGAAGAGCTGGGACTTCCCGTCTTTTCCATGGGGGATAAGAAGGACCCGGTGGACATTGCCCGGGGGGCCAGGGAGCACGCCCTTTCCCACGGCAATGATTATATTCTCCTCGATACGGCGGGCAGGCTCCATGTGGATGAAGAGTTGATGACGGAACTGGTCCGGATTAAGGAGAGCCTGGAACCCCAGCACACTCTCCTGGTGGTGGATGCCATGACGGGACAGGATGCCGTCACCGTGGCCGAAGCTTTCCACAGCAAGTTGGGCCTGGACGGGATTATCCTGACCAAACTCGATGGCGATACCCGCGGAGGTGCCGCCCTCTCGGTCCGGGCTGTGACCGGCTGTCCCATCAAATTTATCGGGGTAGGGGAAAAACTCGATGCCCTGGAGCCCTTCCATCCGGAACGCCTGGCCTCGCGGATCCTGGGCATGGGCGATGTCCTCACCCTGATTGAGCGGGCCCAGGAGAGCATTGACAGCGAGAAGGCCAAAGACCTGGAAGACAGGCTCAGGTCCCGGGACTTTAACCTGGAAGATTTTCACGAGCAGCTCCAGCAGGTGCAGAAAATGGGCCCCCTGGACCAGCTCCTGGGCATGCTTCCCGGCATGGGGGGGTTGAAGAAGCTCCAGGGCCTGGCCGTCGATGAAAAGCAGCTGGGTCAGGTGGAAGCTATTATCAACTCCATGACCCCCGAAGAGCGGCGCCAGCCGGAGATTATCGACGCGAGCAGAAAAAGGCGCATCGCCCGGGGGAGCGGCACCAAAGTCCAGGATGTCAACCGGCTTTTGAAACAGTTTGAGCAGACAAAACGTCTCCTGCGTCAGTTTAACAGATTGGAAAAAGGGTTCAAACCTGCTGGTTTTCCCTTCTTGAAGTGGTAGCACCAGCATTGGGAGGAGGTGAGAAAATGGCAGTGAGGATTCGCCTGCGGCGCATGGGGGCCAAAAAGGCACCTTTCTATCGCCTGGTGGTGGCTGATGCCAGGATGCCCAGGGACGGGAGATTCATTGACACCATCGGCTATTACAATCCCACCACCGAACCGGCGGTGGTAAAGGTGGATGAGGAAAAGGCCCTGGATTGGCTGAGCAAGGGCGCCCAACCGTCGGAAACGGTCCGGTCCCTCTTTAGAAAAGCCGGCATTATGGAGAAGTTCGCCGCGTTGAAGAATAGGAAACAGGCGTAAGTGATTAAGGGGGGGACGATATGCGGGAATTGGTGGAGTTGCTTGCCAGGGCCCTGGTGGATGAACCTGAGGCCGTGACCGTCACCGAGGAAGTACGGGACGGGAGTGTGCACCTGGAACTCAGGGTGGCCCCGGGGGACATGGGCAAGGTAATCGGCAAACAGGGGCGGATTGCCAAGGCTATCCGGACAGTTTTAAAGGCCATGGCAACCAAGGAAGGGAAAAGGGTCAACTTGGACATCATCTAGGGGGGTTCCCCTTGAAGATGGGAAGCGAGTTTTCAGGCACCCTGGCAGAAATGGGGTGATGGGCTCCATGACCTCCTTGATTGCCATCGGCAAGGTTACTGCCCCCCATGGGGTAGCCGGTGAAATCAGGATACTGCCCCTGACGGATTTTCCGGAACGCTTTCGGCAGCTGAAAAAAGTGTACTTAAGCGGCAAGGGCATGGAAGCACCCAGGCTCTGTACCGTCACGGGGGTAAAGTACCACAAGAAGTTTGTGATCCTTAAACTGGCTGGGGTAGAAAACCGGGACGAAGCGGAAAAACTGCGCAACTGTTACCTCAAAATCGAACCCGCGGAGCTTATGCCCCTGCCCCCCGGGCATTACTATCACTTCCAGATCGTCGGCCTCAAGGTCGAGACTATGGAGGAGGAAGCCCTGGGGGAGGTTGTGGAAATCCTTACCCCCGGCGGCAATGATGTCTATGTGGTGCAGGACCGGGAAGGCAATGAGGTTTTGATCCCGGCCATTAAGGAAGTGGTCAGGGAGATAGATCTGGAAAGGGGCCTTATGCGGGTGGAACTTTTGGAGGGTCTCCGGTAGGAGGAAGGTTGCCGATGCAGATTGATATTATCACCATTTTCCCCGAGATGTTTCCCGGCCCTTTAGGGTACAGTATTATCGGCCGGGCCCTGGAACGGGGACTGTTTAAACTGGGTGTCCACAATTTAAGGGACTATACCACCGACAAACATCGGATTGTCGACGATACCCCCTACGGCGGCGGGGCGGGAATGGTCATGAAACCTGAACCGATCTTCCGGGCCGTGGGCTCCCTGGCCCAGGAGGGGAAAAGCCGGGTCATCCTCCTCTGTCCCCAGGGGGAGCTGTTCACCCAGGAAAAGGCCTGGGAATTGAGCCGGGAAGAGCATTTAATCCTCATCTGCGGCCATTATGAGGGTGTCGACGAACGGGTGCGGCAATACTTGGTAACCGATGAGATCTCTACCGGCGATTACATCCTGACGGGCGGCGAAATACCGGCCATGGTCCTGGTCGATGCGGTGGTGAGGCTCCTGCCCGGGGTGCTGGGTGAGGACAGTTCCCTCCAGGAGGAGACCTTTACCGACAATCTCCTGGAGTACCCCCAGTATACAAGGCCGCCGGAGTGGGAAGGAATGACCGTGCCACCTGTCCTGCTTTCCGGACACCACGAGGAAATCCGGCGCTGGCGGCGGAAGGAGGCCCTGCGCAGGACCCTCCTGCGGCGTCCGGACCTGCTGGCAAGGGCAGAATTGACAGCTGAAGACCGGGCCCTGCTGCGGGAGATCAAGGGGGAAATGAACTCCTGACCCCGGGCCGGCTATTGTTTTTGCCGGGTCCCTGTGGTATAATTACTTGTGCTGTCCTGACGGGTGCAAGAAAGGGACCAGGAAGAATCTTCTGGTAGCGATAGAAGTCGAATCATTACAGGCATAATACATGCCAGGAAAGTGGCTTTATCTTTGGCGGGAAGGAGGGGACACGATGTCTATTATAAAGGCTATCGAGCAGGAGCAGATGCGCAAAGACCTGCCTGAGTTCAAACCCGGCGACACCCTGCGGGTCCACGTCCGGGTGCTGGAAGGCGGCCGGGAACGGATTCAGGTTTTTGAAGGTGTAGTCATTGCGAGAAAAGGTGGAGGCCTCCGGGAAACCTTTACGGTTCGGCGCGTTTCTTACGGAGTTGGGGTGGAACGCACTTTTCCCCTTCACTCTCCACGCATTGCCAAAATTGAAGTTGTCCGCCGCGGCCGGGTACGCCGGGCCAAGCTCTACTACCTGCGCAAACTGCGCGGAAAGGCTGCCCGCATTAAGGAACGGCACCGGTAAAGTAGCATTGGGGACTGTTATGCAGTCCCTTATTTAGTTATTGTTAGGTGGGGAAGTGAGGAGGGAGGACATGGCTCAGGAAAAGGGGATTGTCCGGGAATACCTGGAGTGTATTGCCATAGCCCTGGTGCTCGCCTTCTTTATTATTACCTTTGTGGTCCAGTCCTTTGTGGTGGACGGGTCTTCCATGGAGCCCACCCTCCACCACGGACAGCGGCTGCTGGTCAACAAGTTCATTTATTATTTCACCCACCCCCAGCGGGGCGATATAATTGTCTTTAAATATCCTGCCAATCCCCGGGAAGACTTTATCAAAAGGGTAATCGGGGTGGGCGGCGATCATGTTCAAATAAAGGACGGCAAGGTTTTTGTCAACGGCCATCCCCTGGAAGAGCCCTATCTGGCGGAACCAACATACGGCAATTTCGAAGGAACGGTGCCCCCCGACAGCTTCTTCGTATTGGGGGATAACAGGAACAACAGCCGGGACAGCCGTTATCCCGATGTGGGCATGCTGAAGCGGGAAGATATAATAGGAAAGGCGGCCTTTATCTACTGGCCGCCGGGAGATATGGGCTTGATCAATTCCAAAAGGGAAATTTATTCCCTTGGTGAAAGCGGGTGAGAGGGTGTGCCGTGGTATCCAGGTCATATGGCCAGGGCCAGGGCACTGGTCCGGGAAAATGTCAAGCTGGTTGACCTGATCCTGGAGGTGGTCGATGCCAGGATCCCTTTGAGCAGCAGCAATCCTGAACTGGAAAAAATAAGGGGCAGCAGACCCTCCCTGCTGGTGTTAAACAAGGCGGACCTGGCCGATCCGGCGGCCACCGCCAGCTGGCAGGAGTGGTTTCGCGCCCAGGGTCGAGAAGCTGTGCCGGCCGACAGCCTGACGGGGCAGGGGGTGCGGGAAATTATTAAAGCATCCCGGCGCCTGGTAAGGCCCCTGGTGGAGAAACTGCGGGCCCGGGGCAGGCGCAGCCGTGCCGTCCGCCTGATGATCGTGGGCATTCCCAATGTGGGAAAGTCCTCCCTGCTCAATCGCCTGGCGGGGCGGAAACGGGCCGCCACCGGCGCCAAACCCGGTATTACCCGGGGCAAACAGTGGGTCAAGGTGGAAGGGGAGCTGGAACTCCTGGATCTGCCCGGCATCCTGTGGCCCCGGGTGGAGGATGAAGACATCGGCCGGAAACTGGCGGCCACCGGCGCCCTTCCCCTGGAGAATATCCCGGTGGAAGAGGTGGCCCTGTGGTTGGGCGCTTTCTTGCTGGATAAGGCCCCGGCACAGCTCCAGAGCCGTTACGACCTGCCTGCAGGGGTAAAGGAACCCGAGGAGCTCTTGGAGCATATCGCCAGGAGGCGGGGCCTGCTCCTGCCGGGCGGGGTGGCGGACCGGGACAGGACGGCCAGGCTCCTCTTGCAGGAGTTTCAGCGGGGGCAGCTGGGCCGTATCACCCTGGAGCTGCCGCCCGGGGAGGGATACCAGTGAAAATCGACCGGATGACAGTCGGGGAGCTGGAGGACTGGCTCCGGGGATTGAACTGGCAGCAGGTGGAGGAAATCCTGCCGCAACTGCAGAAAGATCCCCGCCGGGGAGTACATAATTTGGCATGGCACTGGCAGAGAAAGATTGAAGAAAAGAGGCAAGGGATGCTCCGGTGGCAGGAGCTGTGCCGGCGGGAAGGGGAACTCAGGGAAAAGGGGTACCGCTATGTGGCCGGTATCGATGAGGCGGGCCGGGGTCCCCTGGCGGGACCGGTGGCGGCAGCAGCCGTTATTCTGCCGCCGGATACGCACCTCTGGGGCCTGGATGATTCCAAAAAGCTGACCCCCCGGCAGCGGCGGGAGTTATACCGGGAGATTACCGCCAAAGCCCTGGCCTGGTCTGTCGGGGCGAGCAGCCCCCAAGACATAGATGCCACCGATATTTTGCAGGCAACCCGCAAAGCCATGGCAGAGGCCCTGGCCAGGCTGCCCCTTCCCCCCGATTATCTTCTTATAGACGCCCTCCAGCTTCCCGGCGTGGCCCTGCCCCAGGAAGGGATTGTCGGCGGTGACGGCAAATGTGCCTGCATTGCCGCCGCTTCGGTGATAGCCAAGGTAACCAGGGACAGCTGGATGGAGGAGTGGGATCGCCGCTATCCCGGCTACGGCTTTGCCCGGCACAAGGGGTATCCCACCCCCGAGCACCTGGAGGCCCTGGCAAAGCTGGGCCCCTGCCCCCTGCACCGGCGCAGCTTCCAGCCCCTGGCTACCCTTTTCCCGGACAGAAATATTGCAGGCGGGGAAGTGGGAGAGGATGGATAAAAAAGAAATCGGGCGCCTGGGGGAGGAAATTGCCCTGTTTCATTTGCGGCGCCGGGGCTATCGCATTTTGGAGCGAAACTTTCGCTGCCGGCTGGGGGAAATTGATCTCGTCGCTCGGGAAAAGGGGGAACTGGTCTTTATCGAGGTTAAGACCCGGACCTCCACCCACTTTGGTCTGCCCCAGGAAGCCGTGAACTGGCACAAGCAGCGCCGCCTGTCCCGCCTGGCGCAATTTTATCTTGCCAGCCGGGGTTTAACGGAGATGAACTGCCGCTTCGATGTGGTGGCCGTCCTTCTTACCGATGGTGGGAAGCCCCAAGTTGAGATTATTAAAGATGCATTTCCCCTCCTGGGAGGTTGAGCTTTATGCAGATAGTATTGCATGAACCGGAGATCCCACCCAATACCGGTAATGTGGCCCGGACCTGCGCCGTGACGGGAACCCCCCTCCACCTGGTAGGTCCCCTGGGTTTTTCCATCTCGGACCGGCACCTGAAGCGGGCCGGTCTCGATTACTGGCAGTACCTCAATGTCAGCTACTGGGAAAGCTTCGAAGAGCTCCGGCAGGCTTTTCCGGAAAACAGGTTTTTTCTCTTCACCACCAAGGGGAAGAAGCGCTATGATTCGATTTCTTACCGGGAAGATGATTTTTTAGTTTTCGGCAGTGAAACCCGGGGCCTCCCCGATAGAATCCTGGCTGCCTATCCCGAGTACTGCCTCCGGATCCCCATGCTGCCGGGACGCCGCTCCCTCAACCTCTCCAACTCCGTGGCCCTGGTCTTGTACGAGGCCCTGCGCCAGCTGGGGTTTCCGGGCTTGGTCTAAGGCAGGATTCCAAAGTGTTTCTTGTATCATTAATCGGCGGCTTAGACAGGACACAAAGGGGAGGGGGGATACTCTTTGGAAAAAGCCCCGGGGCTTTGCCGAGGAAGGTCTGCAAAGAATGGCAGTAATTCTGATGGAAGTTGAATGGACGACGGGGAAACAAAATTGGGTATAGTGAATTTTTTTGGGTGGAGAAATAGAGAAAAGCGGCTACATATATAAGCAAGACGTAACGCCCCCGAACCAGCGGGGGGTTTTAATTATGCGGAAGCAGTCCTGGGCTTATTTTCGCCCTCCAATAGGTTAGATGTCAGACCTGTAGTACTATAACAATGGCGAAGGTTGGCAGGATTTGTCCCGGCAGCAGACGAATATTTGTTTTTAAAATACCTTTTCAAAGGAGCTGGCGGAATTGTCCTTTGCTAAGGTATACAGCGCAGCCGTTCTGGGTATGGACGCCTATAAAGTTGAGGTAGAGGTTGACACTGCCCGGGGTCTTCCCTCCTTCGACCTTATCGGCCTCCCGGACACTGCCCTGCGGGAAGCAAAGGAGCGGGTGAGGGCGGCTTTGAAAAATTCGGGGTACCAGGTGCCTACCCGCCGCATTACCGTCAATTTGGCCCCGGCGGACCGGAAAAAGGAAGGTTCAGCCTTCGACCTGCCCATTGCCGTGGGCATTCTTATGGCTTCGGAACAGATAGGGTCCCAGGATCTTGCCGATACCCTTATTCTGGGAGAACTGTCCCTGGACGGCTCCCTGCGGCCCATAGCCGGTGTCCTGCCCATGGTTATGGACTGGGAGAAGCAGGGAGGGAGACGGGTTTTCCTCCCGGCGGAAAATGCCGAGGAGGCCGCCCTGGTCAATGGGCTGGAGATTTATCCCTTTCATACTTTGCGGGAGGTAATAGACTTCCTGGAGGGAGAAGGGAAAACTGAGCCCTACACCAGAAATTCTCCCCTGTCCCTTTCCCCACCCAATTTCCCCATCGATTATGCCGATGTGAAGGGGCAGGAAAACGCCAAGCGGGCCCTGGAGATTGCCGCGGCGGGGGGCCACAATGTGCTAATGTTATAAACGGTTTTATGCTATTCGCTCAGTTCTGCATGGTTCTTTAGGTATAGCACCCGGAGGTCTCGGCTTCCCCGAAACTTAATTCGCACCTTGTC